>JASFSB010000109.1:0-6504 GCA_050114615.1 Gammaproteobacteria bacterium | reverse complement strand
TCGATGCAACGGCGCCCCACGAGACGCTGCTCGTTCTCGACGCAAGCCAGGGACAAAATGCGCTCGCACAGGCCATCGAATTCCATACGCGTACCGGTGTCACAGGCATCGTCCTCACGAAGCTCGACGGAACGGCGAAGGGCGGCATCGCGCTGGCCCTTGCGCGCCGTTTGCCGGTGCCGATTCGGTTTCTCTCACTCGGGGAGGCGGCCGAGGATTTCGGCGAATTTGAGCCTGAACAGTACGCGGCAGCACTGACAGGAGCACAGTTGAGGTGATCCGCTTCGAGAATGTTCACAAGCGCTATACGAATTCGCGCGAAGCGCTCAGTGGCGTGTCGCTCAACATCGAGCGCGGCGAGATGGTTTTTCTGACCGGTCCGTCCGGCGCAGGCAAGAGCACGTTGCTCAAGCTCATCGCGCTCATCGAGCGCCCGACGCGCGGCTCGGTGCTGGTCAATCAGCGCAACACGGCAAAGGTTTCCCGGCGCGGCATCGCAAAATTCCGCCAGCGCATCGGCATCGTGTTCCAGGACCACAAACTGCTGCTCGATCGCAGTGTTTTCGACAATGTGGCCCTGCCGCTGGTCATCAGCGGCCATTCGCGACGCGACATCGAGCGGCGCGTTCGCGCCTCACTCGATCAGGTCGGCCTGCTCGATCGTGAGTCGCATCCACCGCTCGCCCTGTCGAGCGGTGAGCAGCAGCGCGTCGGGATTGCGCGCGCCGTTGCCGGCCGGCCCGATCTCGTCATTGCCGATGAGCCGACCGGCAATCTCGACCCGGAGCTGTCGCTCGACATCATGCGACTGTTCGAGCGTTTCAACGACGTTGGCGTCACGCTGCTGATCGCGACGCACGACCTGGAACTGCTTGGCCATCTCAATCGCCGTCGAATCGAGCTGGTGGCCGGAAAGGTCAACTATGACAGCCTCGACGGAGAGCCGGTCGATGATTAAGCGGTACCTGCAACTGCACGCGCAGAATTTCGTCGGCAGTCTGGGTCGCATCGTGCGCCAGCCATTTTCGGCTGCCTTGACAGGCCTCGTCATCGCGATTGCGCTGGCGCTGCCCGCCGGTATGCGCGTCATCGTCAATAACGCGGATGTGCTCAGCGATTCCTGGGAAAGCGTGGCCGATTTCACCGTCTACCTCGATCTTTCCGTGACCGAAGATCGGGTACTCGAGCTCGCAAACGAAGTTCAGGCGCGCGGCGACGTGGCACGAGTCGAATTCATCACACGCGACGACGCGCTGGAGGAGTTCAGACAGGCGTCCGGCTTTGGCAGCGCGCTCGACGCACTGGAGGAGAATCCTCTGCCACATGCGCTTGTGGTGCGCCCGGTCAGTGAGGAACTGACGAACATCGAGTCTCTCGCGGCCTGGCTGGATGCACAGCCTGAGACCCAGCGCGTCCAGCTCGACACACAGTGGGTTCGACGACTGCGCGGCATACTGACGCTGAGCGAGCGTTTCGTCGATGTCGTCAGCATCCTGCTCGGGGTCGGCGTGCTCGTCGTGATCGGCAATACGATTCGTCTCGAGATCAACAATCGGCGCGAGGAAATCGTCGTGATGAAGCTGGTCGGGGGCAGCGACGGATTCATCCGCCGGCCATTTCTGTATCTGGGCTTCTGGTACGGCTTCCTCGGTGCGCTCGGGGCCGGTGCTTTGATTGCGCTGACGCTGATCCTGCTGCGCGAGCCCGTCGCGACGCTGGCCAGCCTGTATGGCAGCCAGTTTCGGCTGGCCGGCCTGAGCCTGGGCGAACTGGGGCTGCTGCTCGGCGCCGGCGCCATGCTCGGATTCGTCGGGGCCGGGCTCGCTACGGCACGCCACCTGCGCGCCATCGAGCCGAGCTGAACGACCGCGTGCAGCGATTCACGGAACTCTGAAGGGCCATTAGCACTCTAACTGGCCGAGTGCTAAAATTTCGTGCCCAGGGAGGACCACGATGACCACGGCCATTGCCACACGAAGTGACGATCTGGTGCTTGCCGGCCCGCTCGGCAGCCTGGATCACTATATCCAGACCGTCAATGCGACGCCCGTGCTCTCAGCAGAGCAGGAACAGGCGCTGGCGCGACGTCTGCGGGAGGCGGGCGACCTCGACGCAGCCCGGGAGCTCATCGTCGCGCATCTGCGCTTCGTCGTTCATATAGCACGTGGTTATATGGGCTACGGCCTGCCGCTCGGCGATCTCGTGCAGGAAGGCAACGTCGGGCTGATGAAAGCCGTCAAGCGCTTCGACCCGGATGTCGGTGTGCGCCTGGTATCGTTCGCCGTCCACTGGATTCGCGCTGAAATTCACGAGTTCGTCATTCGCAACTGGCGGCTGGTAAAGATCGCCACGACGAAGGCGCAGCGCAAACTGTTCTTCAACCTGCGCAAGTCGCGCAAGAACCTTGGCTGGCTGAGCCGCGAGGAAACCGAAGCCGTCGCGGCCGATCTCGGCGTCAGCACGCGTGAAGTGACCGAAATGGAGCAGCGACTCAGTGGCCGGGATGTCGCCTTCGATCCGAATCCGGCAGACGCGGACGACTACGCGCCGATCGCCTATCTGCCGAGCCCCGATGCCGATCCTGCCCGAAGTGTCGAGGCAGAAGACTGGGAAGCCGAGCAGCGCGAGCGGCTGTCCGCGGCACTCGCCTCGCTCGACGAGCGCAGTCGCAGCATCGTGATGCGCCGCTGGCTCGCCGATGACGGCAAGTCTACGCTGCATGAACTGGCTGAAGACTATGGTGTTTCGGCCGAACGTATCCGCCAGATTGAAGCGAATGCCATGCGCAAGCTCAGGACACACCTGGAAGCAGCCTGAGCCGCAGGCTCGACACTAAAAAAACCGGCGCAGCGCTGCCGGGCACTGCGCCGGAGGTTTCGTTGCTGTGCCGACTAACCGGCGGTCAGCGGCACCAGCGTCAGCTCTACGCGACGATTCGCCTGTCGGCCGTCGGCCGTATCGTTCGTTGCGACGGGTCGGGCTTCACCCATGCCGACGGTGATGATGCGATCACCGCGCACGCTGCGCGTTTGCAGGTAGCTCGCAACGGCGTCGGCACGCCGTTCCGACAGCGTCTGGTTATACGCGTCACTGCCGGTGCTGTCCGTATGTCCCGCCACCTCGATGACCGTCTGCTCGAACTCGTTGACGACGAGACTGACGGAATTGAGCACTTCGAAGAACTCGGCATTGAGCCCGGCGCTGTCTGTGGCAAACGTCACGTTTCCCGGCATATTCAGCGTAATATTGTCGCCGATTCGGGTGACGCTGACGCCCGTGCGGTCCAGCTCTGCGCGCAGCTTCGCTTCCTGGCGATCCATGTAATTGCCGACGGCCGCACCGGCGAGTGCGCCGAGGCCGGCCCCGACGAGCGCGCGCTTCTTGCGCTCCATCGAACTGTCGCCGGTAATCAGTCCAGCCACTGCACCCGATACGGCGCCAATGACGGCCTGCCGCTGCGCCCTTGCCGTACGCTCCTCGCGCGTATATGGGTCAAGCGTCGTGCACGCGCTTGCGAGCACGCTGCCTGCAGCAATAATGACTAACATCGACTTCGAGACTTTCATGACGCGGACCT
Source organism: Gammaproteobacteria bacterium (assembly GCA_050114615.1). Classification (GTDB taxonomy): domain Bacteria; phylum Pseudomonadota; class Gammaproteobacteria; order Steroidobacterales; family Rariloculaceae; genus JAHEEO01. The sequence continues at coordinate 2,927 of JASFSB010000109.1, read as the reverse complement.
CCTGATGACGCCACGGCAAATGCGGGCGGTATCATGCCAGCGGGAAACTGAATAAAGCGTGACGGGCAGCCGGAATGCGTATGGCGTCTTTGATTTACCTGTACAGCTCGATATGAACGCACCTGCAGAGCATTGGCTGGCCGTCTATGATCGCGATCACGTACACGCGGCGAATCGCCTCATTCATTGCGTTTGTGCACCTGTTTTCCTGATCGGCCTGCTCGGCATGCTGTGGTGCCTGCCGATGCCGGCCTCCCCGGCGACCGGCCTTGCAGCGATCAACTGGGCAACGCTGTTCACGATGGCCTGTATCGTCTACTACTTCATTATGTCATTTACACTGGCGCTTGGGGCTTTGCCGTTTTTCGCGGGCGTGCTCGGCGCACTCATCTGGCTCGAACACATCCAGGCACCGGTACTGATGATCTCCTCTTTGCTCCTGCTCGGCGCCGCCATTGGTCAGTTTCTCGGCCACCGCCTCGAAGCCGGTGGCTCGCTGTCGAAAGACATTCTCTACTGCGTCATCGCACCGCTCTGGGTGCTGGCCGTCCTCTATCGGCGACTCGGCATCCCTTACTGATGAGCGACCGGCACAACCCCTGGACTCGCATGAGTTCGAGAATCGTCTATGAGAACCCGTGGATTCGCGTCGAGGATCATGTCGTCATCGACCCCGGCGGTAACGAGGGGCAGTACGGCAAGGTTTGCTTCAAGTCGCGGGCAATCGCGGTACTCCCGCTCGATGAACACGGCTATACGACGCTGGTCGGACAGTACCGATACACGGTCGATGAATATTCCTGGGAACTACCCATGGGCGGTGCGGATCCAGGTGAATCGCCGCGCGCAGCCGGTGAGCGGGAGTTGCGCGAGGAAACCGGGCTTCTCGCCACCGACTGGCAGGAACTGATGCGTGTTCATACTTCCAATTCAGTTACGGACGAGGTCGGCTATGTCTTTCTCGCGCGCGGCCTCCGGCAGGGCCCGGCTGCGCCGGATTCGACCGAGCAGCTCACCATCGAGCGCATACCGCTCGCCGAAGCACACCGGCGCGTGATCGAAGGCACGATCACCGACGCGCTTTCCGTCGCGGCGATCCTGCGCGTGGCCTCGGACGAGCGTTTACGTCGCGGGGCTGCAGCGTGACTGAAGCGCGCCACGTCGCGATCGTCGAAGACGAAACCGCGATTCGCGACAATTATGCTGCCGCGCTCGCCCGACACGGCTACCGCGTCAGCGGTTATGCAAGCAGAGCTGCTGCGCTGGAGGCATTCGCGGCGCGCCTCCCCGACCTGGTCATCATCGACATCAATCTCGGCCACGAAGCCGAAGGGGGATACGAACTGTGCCGGGAACTGCGTGCACGATCGGGCGACCTGCCGATCATTTTCCTCACAGCGCGAGAATCGGAAATCGACGTGGTTTCCGGCCTGCGCCTCGGTGCTGATGACTACCTGACCAAGCGAGTCAGCATCGATCAACTGCTGGCCCGCGTTGCCGCATTGTTCCGGCGCCTCGACGCACTGCGTCATTCAGAGCCGGCGCAGACGCTGACCCGCGGCGAACTGCTGCTCGACGCCGAACGCATGCAGGTGAGCTGGCGCGGGTGCTCGATTGCGCTGACCGTCACGGAGTTCTGGATCGTTTACGCGCTCGCTCGTCACCCCGGACATGTCCGCAGCCGAGAGCAGCTCATGGCCGCGGCGAACACGGTCCTGGACGATGCGACTGTGACGTCACAGATCAAGCGCATCAGGGCGAAATTTGTCGCGATCGACGGCGAATTTGCCGCGATTCGCACTGTTTACGGCATGGGATACCGCTGGGAAGCGAGCGCCGATGTTTGACGGGATTGACGCAGCTTTCTTATAGTTAGGAGTCCCCGCGGCCTCATGCGACGCTCTGGATACGGGCGCATGCCGCAGCGGGTATCGGCGGAATGCACATTGAACTGGTGCCGGCCACAGACCGGGCACAAGCCAGGCACCTGCAAACCACACAGAATGACCAATGCGGGACCACGAAACCCGCAACACCACCATCGTGGCTGCCAGATATGACGGAACAAATCAGCACCGGTGCGGCCGCGCCGCAGGCGACGGGGCTCTACAGGCCCGAGTTTGAGCATGACAGCTGCGGCGTCGGCTTCGTAGCGCATATCAAAGGCGAGCGCAGCCATCAGATCATTCGCGATGCCGACCATCTGCTGTGCCGTATGGACCACCGCGGTGCACGTGGCGCCGAGGCCAACACCGGTGACGGCGCCGGAATTCTGACCGGACTGCCGCACGAGTTCCTCGCGCGCGCTGCCCGCGAGGAACTCGGCCAGAGCCTGCCCGAGCCTGGCCGGTATGCGGCCGGCAATGTGTTCCTGCCGCGCGATCCCACGGCGCGCGCGGCCTGCCGCGCCATCGTCGAGGAAACAATCGTGCGCGAAAAGCAGAGGCTCGTAGGCTGGCGCAAGGTACCGGTCGACCCGGAAGGCGCGGATATCGGCCGCACGGCCCGCGCATCAGAGCCGGTCATCGAGCAGCTCATCATCGCCGCCGGCAGCGAGCTTTCGGGCGATGCCTTCGAACGGGTCCTGTATCTCATTCGCAAGGTTGCTGCGAAGCGCATCCGATCAGACGTCACCTGCGATCCAGGCCGGCAGTTCTACGTCTGCAGCCTGTCGACGAAAGTCATCATTTACAAAGGCATGCTCACGCCTGAGCAGGTGCCACAGTATTACCCGGATCTGCGCGATCCTGACTACAAGTCGCACCTCGCGATGGTGCATTCGCGCTTTTCGACGAATACGTTCCCGAGCTGGGAGCGGGCGCAGCCGAAGCGCTTCATGTCGCATAACGGAGAGATCAACACACTGCGGGGCAACGCAAACTGGACCCGGGCGCGCGAAGGCGTCATGCAGAGCGAGCTCTATGGTG
>JASFSB010000108.1:0-6510 GCA_050114615.1 Gammaproteobacteria bacterium | reverse complement strand
CGGCTCAGGATCGCAGCGTTGATGCCGGCAAGTAGTATCAATGTGATCTTGACGCGGAAGGTATTGCTGGAGAAGAAATTCACCGCATCCGAGGTAAACAGCAGCAGACCCGACGCCGCGTTCACCGTAAACCCGATCCATGCGATCGGCAGGAGATCGCGCGTGCCGATCAGGGACAATGCGCTCTTATATCCGAGCACACGCAGATTGATCAGTCCGAGCGTCCCGAGCAGCATCGCCATACCCAGCGTGTGCAGCGTTTCAAGCAGTGGATAGGCCCACAGCGTCTCTGCCACGAATATCGCCACCGGCGTATTCTGCAGCCAGTCAAGAAAATTCATCGGATCGCTTCCCCCCGCGAATATCCGTTCTTATCGTTTACCAGGCGATGCCGTAATCGTCTCCGAAATCGCTTGCGCCACCGCTTATTGTGCCGGATTCTGCATTGAACTGTATCGCGGTTATCGGCCCGGACGTCTTCTCCCACAATTCTACCAAATAGCCCATGCGTTCGAGCTCGCGCACGACGCTTCCGGGTGAGTCGGCACGCATGACCAGTCGGCCCGGTTGCGTCGCCCTGACGCCCAGCGAGGCATGCATCTGGTAACTGTTGACGTTCGCCGCTTCAGTCGCCTGCTGCACGTTCATGCCGAACTCGACGATATTGAGGAAGAACTGCAGCAGATTCTGGTCCTGCGAATCGCCGCCCTGAACCGAAAACGCGAGCCATGGATCGCCGTCGCGCAGTGCGATGCTCGGTGTCAGCGTCGAACGCGGCCGCTGGCCGGGCTGAAGCACGTTGTATGGGTTGTCGGCGGCATCCAGCACGAAGCTTTGCATCCGCTGCGACAGGCCGACACCGGTGTCTCCGGCGATAAATGCCGGGATCCAGCCGCCACTCGGCGTTACTGAAACGAGCCACCCTTGCGCATCGGCGGCCTGAATCGACGTCGTTCCGGCGCGAAACGCTTCATCGTGCGTCATCAGATCCGGCGGTATGACCCGACCGATCTGGCCACGAGTCAGGATACGCGGTCGCCATCGCTGCAGCAGATCAGCATAGGGGTTGCGCTCTCCCTGGAAGGGATAAGGGTCGCCCGGACGGACGCGCGGATCGTTTCTGTCCATGCGAATCGTTTGCGCGCGTTCCGCCGCGTAAGCCTTTGACAACAGCCCTGCGATCGGTTCCACGGGTGGCACGTACGGATCACCGTAGTAGAAGTCCCGATCGGCATAGGCGAGATTCATCGCCTGATACAGCGTGTGCACATAGCGCGCACTGTTGTATCCCATCTGACCGAGATCGAAGTTCTCGAGAATATTGAGCGTTTGCAGCATGACGGGGCCCTGCACCCAGCTCGTCAGCTTATAAACATCGATACCGGCATAGTTCGTTGTCACCGGTTCCTCGACGTAAACCTGCCAGTCGGCGAGATCCTCGACGGTTATCAGGCCACCGGCTTCCTGCGATGCGGCGGCGATTTCCCGTGCGATATCTCCCCGGTAGAAACGCTCGTATGCGGCCATGATGGCCGCTTCACGCGAGGCGCCGCGTGCGAGTGCCGCGCGTTCGGCATCGATGAGCTTTTGCAGCGTCTGCTGCAGGTCTGACTGAACGAGCATTTCACCGGCTCGCGGCGCGGCCCAGGCGCGGGCATTCTTCGGATCCAGGTTCGGCAGCAACACGCGGGCGGAATGCTCCCAGCGCCGCAACGCCTGCTTATAGCCCTCGATGTTCTGTGCCTGATTCGGGTCGACCGGATAGCCCGCCGCAAGCTCCAGCGCCGGCTGCAGCGCTTCCTCCAGGCTCATCGTGCCGAAGCGGGCGAGCATGACGAGTATCCCGCCGGGCGTGCCGGGCGTTACTGCGGCAAGCGGTCCGTACTGCGGCAATCGCTGCAGACCCATCGAGCGGAAGAACTCCGGCGTCGCGCCACTGGGTGCGACGCCGAGCGCGTTGATCCCATAGACGCGTCGCTCGTGCGGATTGTAGATGAGCGCCTGAGTCTCTCCGCCCCACCCCATCGTGTCCCAGATGGTCGCTGAAGCAGCGATCATCGCAACGGCGGCGTCGACGGCGTTACCGCCGCGCTGAAATGTACCGGCACCGGCAGCAGCACTGAGCGGCTTGCCGGCAACGGCCACCCAGTGACTGCCATTGAGAATCGGTTTCGCCGAGACTTTGGGTTCCTGTCCGGGCGCCGCTGCACTAAACAGCAAGACGGCGCACACGACCGCCTGGCGGCAACGAACCAGAAATGGGTGCATGGTCATGATGAGAGCATCATGAAGTGTCGGCGCCGGTTTGTAGCACGATCGCATCACGTTCCGCATGAACTATAACAATTAGCCAAGCATACTCCCGTATCATGGCTTGTCCACACGGGATATATGTTCATGGTGGAAGACTCGGGCGCTTCGATGCCGCTCACCTTTGGCGAGGCAGCACGCGAGCCGCTGGCGCACCGCCTGCGGCCGCGGCGACTGGATGACATACTCGGCCAGCGACATCTGCTGGCCGACGGCAGCCCACTGCGTCAGGCCGTCGAAAAAGGCGAGCCCGGCAGCATGATCCTGTGGGGTCCGCCGGGCTGCGGCAAAACCACGCTCGCGCGCATGATTGCCGACTACACCGATGCCGAGTTCGTCGTCTTCAGTGCCGTGACCGAGGGCGTACCGCGCGTTCGCGAGATCATCGCGCAGGCCGGGCAGCGACGCCACGAACGCCGCACGATACTCTTTTGCGACGAAATCCATCGCTTCAACAAGGCACAACAGGACGCATTCCTGCCATCCGTCGAATCCGGTGTCATCACGTTGATCGGCGCAACGACGGAGAACCCGTCGTTCGCCCTGAATTCCGCCCTGCTGTCCCGGGTTCGGGTATTCGTGCTCGAAGCACTCGACGATGCGGCAATGAACACATTGGTCGAACGTGCGTGGACGCGACTCGTCGATGACGAAACGAGTTCCCCGGCACGACCGGCGAAGACACTGCCACAGGAGTCGCGCGCCATGCTCGCACGCCACGCCGGCGGCGACGCACGCAGCGCGCTGAATACGCTCGAAGCCTTGTGGGCGCACTACACCGGCAATGCATGTGACGCACGACTGCTGCAACCGGAAGGAGTTCAGTCCGTTCTCGAACGCCCCGTGCCGCTGTATGACCGCGCCGGCGATCAGCATTTCGATCTTATATCCGCACTGCATAAATCGGTACGTGGCAGCGATGTCGAAGCATCGCTTTACTGGTTTGCAAGGATGATCGAAGCGGGCGAAGACCCGCGCTATATAGCGCGGCGAATGGTTCGCATCGCCAGCGAGGATATCGGTCTCGCGGATCCGCGTGCGCTGACACTGACGATTGCCGCACGAGATGCCTGGGAGTTCCTCGGCTCCCCCGAAGGCGAGCTTGCGCTCGTCGAAGCACTGATCTTCCTGGCCACTTCACCGAAATCGAATCGCAGCTATCTTGCCTGGTCGAAGGCACAGAGCGCCGCGCGGGAATTCCCTCATGAAGCCGTGCCGCGGCACATCCGCAATGCTCCGACGCAACTGATGCGGGAACTCGGCGCAGGCGTTGGGTACCGCTACGACCATGATGAGGGCGGCCATGCTGCCGGCCAGCAATACTTGCCCGATGCGCTGAAAGACGCACAATGGTACGAACCGACGGAGTTCGGCCTCGAGCGGCAAATCGCCGAAAGAATTCAGTGGTGGAAGCACCAACGACGGAAATCCGGGCAATGAATGACAACAACCTTCAGCGCGCCTTCTTCCTGCTGCTGCTCGTTGTCATCACCGGCGCGTTCCTGTGGCTCATCCGCGGTTTTGTTCAACCGATCTTCTGGGCCGTTGCGCTCGCGATCGTATTTTATCCGGCGCATGGATGGATCGCCGCGAAGCTGCCAACACGGCCTGCTCTGTCTGCATTCATCAGCGTCATCGCTGTACTCGTCGTCTTCGTTCTGCCGATCATCGTACTCGTCGCGGCGGTGACCGCCGAAGCCACCGAGGTGTACCAGACGCTGCGCTCCGGGGATTTCAGCCTCTCCGAACTCTACAACGACGTTGCCGGCCGGCTGCCGCAGATCGCGGCGTTTGTCGAATCGCTCGGCATCGATGTCCAGGGACTCACGGCGCAGCTATCGTCTTCGGCTGTTTCGATCTCGCAGTTCATTGCATCGCGCGCGCTGGCAATCGGGCAGGACACGCTGCGTATCGCGGTCTTCTTCGTTCTGATGCTGTATCTGCTGTTTTTCTGCCTGAAGGACGGCGATGACATTCTCGAAGGAATCGTCGACGCGCTGCCTTTCGGCGACGAGCGTGAGCGTCATTTCCTCGAGCGTTTCGCGGAAGTGTCGCGCGCGACGATCAAGGGAACACTCGTCATCGGCATCGTGCAGGGCGCTATCGGCGGCGTCGCTTTTGCGTTGCTCGGGATTCAGGCTCCTGTGTTATGGGCGGTGGTCATGGCGCTGCTCAGCATCGTTCCGGCAATCGGGCCTGCGCTGGTCTGGCTGCCTGCCGCCCTGATCCTGCTGTTCGACGGACGGATCATCGCCGGTATCATCCTGATCGTCATCGGCGCGGTCATCATCAGCCTCGCGGACAATGTGCTCAGGCCGATACTGGTCGGGCGCGATACGCGCATGCCCGATTATCTGGTGCTGCTGTCGACGCTCGGCGGATTGACGGCTTTCGGGCTCGCCGGCGTCGTGATCGGACCGATCATCGCCGCGTTCCTGCTGAGCGTCTGGGCGATGGCGGTCGAAGAGTTCGCCGATTTCGACGAACCGAAGGAAACCGAACAGACCGACGGCGAGAACGCCTAGCGGGCCGCCTCAGGCACGGAGATCGACGACGCGCTCTTCGTGCGGCGCATACAGGAACTCGTTGATCACGACGCCCTCGCGTATCCCGTCATCCCAGAGAAACAGATGCCCGGCATTCTCGGCGATCTCGACCCTCGACCTCGGGATCAGTGAGCCGAGCTGATAGGCGTTGGCGACCGGCACGAGCGGATCGTCGTCACCCACGACGATGAGCGTCTCGTGGGGAATCTTGTGCAGGAACGGCAGGCTCGACCAGCCTGCAGCACCGGCGATCTGCATCGCATATCCCATCATAGAGGGCGGATTTTTGTGCCGTGATTCCATGATCTCTGCACGAACGTGCGCATTGCGGCCCGTTCTTCCGCCGAACGTGAGTTCTGCAGTGCGATCGAAATAAGTCTTCGAGTAAAACCGTACGGGCGTCGACAATACTGTCAGGGCGCGCGGCGAGCCCGGCGTGCCTCCGATACCGCATGTCGTTGCAGCCAGCACCAGGCGCCTGACTCGACTCGGGAAATCGTACGCGAACTGCTGAGCGATCGCGCCACCGTACGAGTAGCCAATGACGTCGGCCCACTCGACACCGCGGTCGGTCAGCACTGCTGCACAAAGCTCGGCGATGCGCGCGATCGGCACCGGTGTCATCGGTATGCTCGATTTGCCTGCACCAGGTGAATCGAAGGCAATGATGCGGTGTCCGTCGAAATGATGCAGGAGCGCCTCCCACATCTCGATATGGCCACCGAGACCATTGATGAGCAACAAAGGATCGCCGCTGCCACGTTCTGCCACATGGATCTTGTGGCCGCGCCAAAAGAGAAAACTGCTATCCATGAGCCACCCCCTCGCTCGCCCGCAGGAATTCTATTGTTTTGTCCCAAAGCGTTCGTGCTGAGCGGCCCGCGACGATGCCGACGTGGCCGCCCGGCAGACGAACGATTTCCGCCTGCGGTAATAGAGAGCCTATCGCATCGACGCCCTCAGGGGGAGCAATCGTGTCACGGTCTGCGGAAACTGACATAACGGGAATTCTTATTTTTGCGAGGTCAACCAACCGGTTACCCACGCTTGCCTCGTTTTTCATGAGTTTGTTTCGCGTGGGGCCAAATTGCTGATAGAGCTCTGCCAGCAGGCGTCCGGGCGCCGGGACGACATCGTCCACCCATGACGCCATCGTCCGTACCGCGCTCAGTCGCTCAGGCGTGTCCTCGAGACGGTCCCAAAGGTCGGAGAAGCGTCCGGCGACGCTGTTGGATCCGGGCGAGAGCATTTCAAACCAGCTCTTGACCTCGATTGCCGGGACCAGCCGCGGATTATCGAAGCTCTCCCCTGCCATCCCCATCTGGTGCGCAACCCACGGTATGCCGCCCTTGACGTCACCGTCGACCGACGTCGTCAGCAGCACGAGCCGATTGACGGATTCCGGATAGAGCGCGGTATACAGCAACGACAAAGTGCCACCGAGGCAGTACCCGATCATGCTGATCGAGTCCACCTGCGTCAGCGCGCAAACCTTCCGTACACAGCGCCGCAGCAACCCGTCAACGTAGTACGAAAGGTCACAGAAACGATCTTCGCTCGTCGGTTCGCCGAAATCCATGATGAACACGTCGAAACCCGCGGTTGCGACATGCCCGGCGAAAGTCCGGCCAGGCAGTAAATCGATGACGAAATA
>JASFSB010000107.1:0-6563 GCA_050114615.1 Gammaproteobacteria bacterium | reverse complement strand
GATACATGACCGGCGCAAACACCCGGCCAAAACCGAGATCGTCGGGAAGACGGAACCGATCGAGGACGGTCGGGACATCCGGGTGAATATGGACTTTGTTCACGCGCTACTCAAGTTCCGGATAGTCGACTCCGAGCTGCTCGAGATAACTGTCGTAGCGACGCGAATCGTAATAGAACGTTTCGAGGCGGGTCTTGTATTCGGCCATTGTGTCGGCGTTTTTTTCAATCGCCGGGGGATCCTCGGCAGAGATGAACGGTTCGTAGGCGTCAGCGGCGTTCTGCTCATCGCGAAAATAGGTCCAGGCGGCGTCGCGCAGTGAGGCGTCTTCGAGCAGATCGATCATCGTCGCCGCGACGACCCGGGCTCCGGCCACTGCGCCTTTGTGCGCAATCGGCGTTGCCATCGCAATCGCACTCGACCAGTGATGCCCGATCCGTCCATCGATGTTCGACGGGAATCGCAACGTCACGGTCGGTACGTTCCACGACACATCGCCGATATCGTCTGAGCCGCCGGAAATCGGCGTCTCCGGAGGTGTTCCCAGCGCGTCGATTTCAGTCTTTAGACCGGTAATCTCCTCTGCTTCCATGAACGTCTGAAACGCCCGCGCGAACGCCTGATCGTCGTCTGACCACTGCGGCATACCGATCGCACGCATGTTCGCGTACATCGCCTCGGCGATCGGTTTGTTGTAGTGACGCGGATAGGCGGCACCGACGATGCGACGCTCCACCGTAGTGTCCGTCATCAATGCAGCACCCTCGGCGGTTCGCTGCAGACGCTCGAAATTCTCCCGGATCGCTGCCGCCGTAATCTCCCGAACGAAGTACCACACCGTTGCCGTCGAAGGCACGACGTTCGGCTGATCCCCGCCATCGACGATGACGTAATGCGATCGCTGCAGCGGGCGCAAATGCTCGCGGCGAAAATTCCAGGCGACGTTCATCAGCTCCACACCATCCAGCGCGCTGCGCCCGCGCCATGGATCCGCGGCGCCGTGTGCCGGCACGCCGGTGAAGGAGTACTCGACGGAGATCAGGCCCGTACCGGGCGACTGCCCCCAGTTGACGACCATCGAGTCGTCGACGTGCGTGAAGATCACCGCGTCGACACCGTCGAACAGGCCATCGCGTGCAAACCAGGCTTTGGCGGCAAGCAACTCCTCGGCTATGCCCGGCCAGAGCACGATTGTGCCGCCCAAACGCTCACGCTGCATGATGTCCTTAACTGCAAGCGCAGCCGCGATGTTTACCGCCTGACCCGAGTTGTGGCCTTCGCCATGACCCGGCGCACCGTCGACGAGCGGCTGACGCCTGACGACGCCGGGCATCTGAGACGCCCGTGGTATGCCGTCGACGTCGGATCCAAGCGCGATGACCGGCGCACCACTGCCCCAGGTTGCCCACCAGGCGCTGGGAATACCGGCAACGCCGTGTTCGACTTCGAAACCGTTTGCCTCGAGCGTTTCCGTTAGGTAGCGCTGTGTCTCGAATTCCTGGAATCCGAGCTCAGAGAAAGAGAACAGGCTGTCGACGATTTCCTGCACGAGCTTGCGCCGCGCATCGACACCTGCGATGGCCTCACGCTGCAGATTCGTGAGTTCCGGAACGGGCTCCTGCTGTTCCAGGCCGGTCTGTGCCCGGCCAGCTGAAATGAGGCACACGCTCAACACGGCCAGCACAAACGCCGAATATCTCATCGTTGTTCTCCCTCGGATCGCTGCCTGTTTACTAGCACAACTCGGCTTAGCATGGAAACAGACCACGGCATTCGACTACACTCGGTGACCGCGAATCGAATTGAAGTCTGCAAAAGTGAACAAGAATGCTCAGCTCACTATCGCCCTTACAGCCCTGCTCGGTGCACTGCTCATGACGGCCCGGGAAGATGCGAAGTCTCAGGAAATCGCACCGCCGGTTCTCGAATTCGCGTTCGAGGTACGCGCCGAGGTCGCTGACCCGATCGTCGTCGGTGAACTGCCAACGGGCCAGACCCGACGCATCATCGATATCACCGGCGGAACCGTTGAAGGCCCCGGCATCAAGGGACGCGTTCTTCGCGGCGGTGCTGACTGGCAGCTCATTCGGCGCAGTGACGGCTTTACGGATATCGACGCGCGCTATGCACTCGAAACCGAGGAAGGTCACATCGTCTACGTGACCAACGTGGGCATACGCCACGCGCCCCCGGACGTGATGGCGCGACTGAATGCCGGTGAGGTCGTCGATCAGGCCGACATTTACTTTCGCGCGATCCCAAAATTCGAGACGGCGGCCCCGGAACTGCAGTGGCTGATGCGCTCGATATTCGTCTCCACCGGCGAGCGCTATCCAAACGGCGTTGTGATTCGCTTTTGGAAGGTCCATTAGCCTGGCAAGGCCCGCGACTTTCTCGCGATTTTCGCTAATTCAATAGGCGACATGCGTGCGCTGCGCACGTAAGTGTTTGATTTTCCATACACGTCCGCCTGGCACGAAGCTCGCATTGGCTGGAAGCAGAGAGACAACGCTGAAACGGAAGGGGAACTGCGGATGAAACTGCTTCTGACCATCGTACTGATCGGTGCCGCGGTCATTGTGTTCGGCCCGGTCATCGCAGCCGGCGTCGGATTTGTCGTGGTGATCGGCTGTACGTTTCTGTGGTTCCTGCCTTTCGTTCTGATCCTGTTCTCCGAGCGCGCGAGCGGTGGCGAAAAGCTCGCCTGGATCCTTTTGATGATCTTCTTCTCCTGGTTTGCCTGGATCTTCTATTTCCTCCTCGCGCCGGTCAGCCGCCGCAGCGTACCCGAATCTCGTTACTATCGCCGCACCCCTCGGCGCCGCTATTACCGCGATCGCGAATACCGCTATTGAGAGAATCGCCATGAACGTCAACAGCATGAAACGCCATGCCGGCCATCTTTCGGTCAAACTGCTGTTCGCGCTCGTTGTGATCGCCTGTCTCGCACTCGGCATCATCGGTCTCCTGCTCCCGATCATCCCTGGCCTGCTGTTCCTCGGCATCACCGGCGTTCTGCTCGCACCGCACGTTCCTGCGCTAAACGACTGGATGCGCCGCAGTCCGCTGATGAGCCGTTACATGGATGATGCCGAAAATCTGCGATCGCTCGAATTCCCGGATCAGATCAGACTCGGTTTTTTTCTCAGTCTGAGAATGCTGCTGGACGGCGCGAAGTTCGTTTTCGGTGTGATCGCCGGCCTGTTTGACAATCGTCGAATCAGCCGTGGCCGGAGCAAGCGCACCCGCAGCGACTCTCACGACGGCGCCTGGTGAGCAAGAACCGGTATCTAAATGCAGGAAGGCCGCCTTTACAGGCGGCCTTCGGGTTTGGTTGTGCGAAAGTCGAAGCTATTCCGGAACCGGTGACACAGCCTCCGACGGTGGAAACGTCTTGACGTACTCGACGATGAGTTCGAGATCCTCATCCGAAATTTTGTTGTAAAAATCGAATGCCATAAACGGCAGGAGTTGACGCCCGTCGCGACTAATCCCCTGCGTAATCGCGCGCTTGATCTCGTCGTCGGTCCAGGCACCGATTCCGAGTGTCTCGTGTTGCGTAATATTGGCGGCCACTGCGGACCATTGGACGTTGGCGCCAAAGGGCCGTGGATAAATATTCATGCCGGCGCCGATACGCGAGAAATCCTCACCTTGCGGCGTAAGCGGCGAATGGCACTGTGTGCAATGACCGACCGTATGGGTCAGATACCGACCGTAGGCGAGACGGTCCGAGCGCGGAATGTCCGGTATTGGTTCCGTCACGGGCGGACCCCAGCTCGGGGGCATGGCCTCAGGAATCTTCGCCACGGACATGGGCACTTCGCGACGCACGGCCGGCACGGAACGCAGATACGCAATGATCGCCGCCATATCATTGCTCGAAATGTCCCTGAAGTAGGCGAAAGCCATCGGCGGCAGCATGACGCGACCGTCGCGTGCGATACCCTCACGAATGGCGCGCTCGATTTCTGCGTCCGTCCACTCCCCGATGCCCGTTTCCGGGTCGGGTGTGAGATTGGGCGCATAGGCGGTAAACGCACCTTCGTCGATGACGAAATTACCGGCGAGTTCCAGGCCGGGAACGAAGTTGCCATCATCGTCTCGCCCGGAATGGCAGTTACCGCAGGCACCGATCGTCTCGACCAGATACTCTCCGCGCCCCACCAGATCGCTCTGCGGAGGACTCGGCGGAACCGGTGCCCGATCGAATACGTAGGGTTCCGGCTCGGCCGGTGCGGCGGGTTCATCACTCGCCATCTCGGCGTCCTGCGAGCAGGCGCTCAGTCCGAGTGTCAGAATGCAGCCAAACGCAAGCCAGGCTTTCTTGGCGTCAATTCCAGGAATCATGCAGTTGCTCCCCCCGGGGGTCGAATGAAAATAATCCGCCAATGATGCCACTTAAGTGCCCGAGTCACCAGGCTCTTCAACCCCTGCCGCGGGTGCGCGTGCGCCCTTCCCGCGCGTTCTTTTCGATGTACTCGATGATCTTCCCGGCCACATCGAGCTTGTTCGTCTGCTCGATACCCTGCAGCCCGGGCGAAGAGTTCACCTCCATGACGACCGGCCCGTATTTCGAGCGCAGGATGTCGACGCCCGCCACGTTCAGCCCCAGCGTGCGGGCGGCGCTGACGGCCGTGGAGCGCTCGGCCGGCGTAATCCTGACCACCTCCGCGGTGCCGCCGCGATGAAGATTCGAGCGGAACTCGCCTTCCTCCGCCTGGCGCTTCATCGATGCGACGACCTTCTCGCCAATGACGAAACACCGCAGGTCTGAACCTCCCGCCTCCTTGACGAATTCCTGAACGAGGAAGTTCGCCTCGAGACCGCGAAACGCGTCGATCACGCTCTCTGCCGCTTTGCGCGTTTCCGCCAGGACGACGCCTTTTCCCTGCGTGCCATGGAGGAGCTTTACGACGACAGGTGCGCCGCCGACCAGACTCAGCAGATCGGCGGTATCCTGCGGCGAACTCGCAAAGCCTGTCAGCGGCAGGCCGATGCCTTTGCGTGACAGCAATTGAAGCGACCGCAGTTTGTCGCGTGAGCGCGAAATAGCGACCGACTCGTTGACGGCATAGACGCCCATCATCTCGAATTGCCGAACGACGGCCGTCCCGTAAAACGTAATCGAAGCGCCGATGCGAGGGATAATCGCGTCGAATCGCGGCAACTCCTGTCCGTCGTAGTGAACGCTCGGTCGTGATGCGGCAATGTCCATGTAGCAGCGCAGCGGATTAATGACACGCATGTCATGACCACGCGCCTCGCCGGCCTCGACCAGCCGGCTCGTCGAATACAGTCGCTTATTGCGCGAGAGTATCGCGATCTGCATGATTACCGACCACAAATGATCGTCGCGGATCGACGACAGCTTTTCCGCTGAGCGCCGTTCGGCCGAGCAGCATCCGGAATCGCTTGTTGCGCCGATTCGTCAGCGTCACTTCAATGGGCCACTGCCTGTCGGCGATGGCGAGAGTGACCTGCACGACAACTCGCAGATCGACTTCTCCGTCGGCGTTTATGATCTCGCGGTGATCGCGTACCGGTGCCTCGCAGCGGGTGAACGGACTGGACTTTCCCTGCAACGACTGAACCTCGAAACGCACCCAGGGCGCACCTTTGTTTCGGAACGAACGCAGGTTCGTCGCATGCAGCGACGACGTCCGCGCTCCGGTATCGATTTTGGCTTTGATCTGCTCAATGCCCAGATCCGGCAACGCGATCCATTCGCGCCAGCCGACCATGATCAGTTCATCTGCCGTTCGCACACCCACGCCGGCTCAACCCCAGATGAACTCGACGGAATGAGTTTCCTGCAAGGCGTCCACAGTACCCTCAGCGTCGTGATCATCGTCAAACCTGGCGATATGAAACAGCGCATCACCCTCGTGCGTCAACGGTGAAGTACTGCGCCCGATGACGACTCCGCGCACCGGCGAGCGCACTGAAACCTGAGTAGCGCTGAACGGATCGCCGATCACACCGAGTTCGCGGTCGCGCTCGACTGCATCGCCGAGCCGACAGCGCGTTCTGAAGACGCCGCTGCCGTCCGCACGCACCCAGGTTGTCGAGTGTGCAACCTGCGACTGCGGGGGCGCTTTCGGGTTTTTCGGCTGCGGCAACATATCGAGTTCGCGCAGCACGCGGCGAATCCCGTTCACACCGACACGAATCGATAGCTCATCGAATCGCAACGCCTCGCCGCTTTCATAAACTATCGTCCGTACGTTACGGCCCGCGGCATATTCGCGCAGCGATCCAGGCCGCATCGCAGCGTCGATCACGACCGGCGTGCCGAACGCCATTGCGAGTCTGGCTGTTTCCGGATCGTCGAGATTGGCGCGGATCTGCGGCAGATTCGTACGATTCACAGCGCCGGTATGCAGGTCGATACCATAGTCACATTGCGAAATTATTTCGCTTCCCAGCAACCGCGCGAGCCGGGCCCCGATCGATCCGGTTTCGCTCCCCGGGAATACGCGGTTCAGATCACGCCGGTCGGGCAAATAGCGCGAGCGGTTGATGAAACCGAAGACGTTGACCACCGGAATTGCCAGCACGCA
>JASFSB010000106.1:0-6584 GCA_050114615.1 Gammaproteobacteria bacterium | reverse complement strand
TGTGCGAGTGACTTGCGTGTAAAAAACTCGACGAATGGATCAATGACGGCAGCGAGCAGGGTTTGCGGCGCCTCTTCGGCACGGCTGATCTCCGGGATCAGCAAGGTTGCCACGATGCCGACGATCATGAAGCATGCGACGACCCAGAAAACCGCAGCCCATGGCATTTGATCCGCCAATATGAAAGCAAGCGAACCAGGCACGAGCCCGGCGATGCGATAGGCGTTTACGTGGATGGAGTTCCCGAGGCCGAGCTCAGCATCCGGCAGCAGTTCGCGTCGGTAGCCGTCAATGACGATATCCTGTGTGGCACTGAAGAACGCCGTCGCGGCAATGAAGACGACGACCGGTCGGAAATCCGCGATCGGATCGATTCCGCTGAAACCGCCGATGCTGATGAGCAGGCCGATCTGCATTAACAGGATCCAGCCTCGGCGGCGCCCGAGAACCGGCACCGGAAAGCGGTCGATCAGCGGCGCCCAGAGAAACTTGAAGTTGTAAGACAGCGTAAGAATCGTCGTCAGGCCGATCGTCGCGAGGTCGACCTCTTCTCTGCGCAGCCAGCCCGGTACGAGCTGCGTGAGCACATACAGCGGCATGCCCGAGGACAGTCCGAGAAAAACGCAGATCAGCATGCGTTTGTTGAGCAGAATCTGTTTCCAGATCGGCTCGTCGCTCAGATCCGACGTCGCTGCCTCCGTATTCACGTGTGACGCCGCAGACAATAGAAGTCAGTGACGGTGTGGCCGAGTCGCTGTCCGCGGCGCTCGAATTTCGTCGGTGGCCGTGCGGCGAGTGGCATCGAGTCGTCCGGAGTCGTTGCGAGCTCCGACAGGCCGCGTGTCCGCGACAGCACCTCCTGAATGGACTCGGCATAGGGCTGCCAGTCGGTCGCAATGTGAAGTAGCGCACCGGGTTTCATGATAGTCTCGAGTCGCGGCATAAAGGAGTCACTGATCAGCCTGCGCTTATGATGCCGCTTCTTCGGCCAGGGATCGGGAAAGAATACGTTAACGACATCGAAGCCGCTCGCCGGAAGCATGTGATCGATGACATCCACGACATCGTGCGCGACGATACGAACGTTGTCGAGCTGCGCGCGCTCGAGCAATACCAGCAAGTGCCCGATCCCCGGCTCGTGAACTTCAACGCCCAGAAAAGCCGTGCCAGGTGAGCGCGCGGCCATAGTCACGAGCGCTTCACCGTCGCCGAAGCCGATATCCAGCACGCGCGTGCGTCGGTGCCCGAATACCTGATCGAGATCCAGCTGCGCTTCGCCGAATTCGATACCAAAGCGCGGCCATAGCCGGACCAGCGCCCTTTGCTGTGACGCCGTGATACGCCCGGGTCGACGCACGAAACTCCGTACGCGTCTGTGTCTGACGTTGCTCATGGGCGGGCTTTTTGCTCGAGATTCCGATCCAGGTCGCAAAGTTACGGTGGTTGCCTTAAGAAATGAAGCCAGTGGCCGTCATAAAGAGGCGGATACCTGCGAGGTCGCTGCGTGACGGACAATCAGAAAATCGGCCGCTATGAGGTTGAAAGGCGTATCGGACGCGGCATGCAGGGCACCGTGTTTCTCGCTCGGGACCCGGTCCTGGATCGACCGGTTGCGATCAAACTGCTGCATGGGGAAGCGCCGGAGGATGTCGTCGCCGAAGACGTCGTGTCACCGCTCGAGGCGCGGATTTCGAGCCGGCTGCGCCACCCGAATATCGTCTCGATATTCGACATCGGGATGCACAACGGTATCCCCTATCTCGTATTCGAGTATGTGCAGGGCCAGACTTTGCGCCAGATGCTCGGTTCTCAGGGTGCGTTGTCTCTCGAGCACGTCTGCTCTCTCGCCAAACCCATACTCGACGCGGTCGCGCACGCGCATTCGCTGGAAATCGTTCATCTCGACCTCAGCCCCAGAAACGTGCTGATCGACGCCGACGGTCGCCCGCGGATCATGGATTTCGGTCTGTCGCAGTTCGCTCACAACATCGTTCGTGACGGCGATGTCGTCAAAGGTTCGCTGCTGTACATGGCGCCGGAACATTTCTCGAGCAGCGAACTTGGAACTTATACGGATGTTTTCGCGCTCGGCGCGATGTTCTATCAGCTCGTGACCGGCGTGACGACTGTCGACGGCGATACCGTCAAAGAGGTCGTGAACAAGATCGTTCATGGCGAGGTCGATATGAGCCTTCTGCCGGAAGGACCCTATCAGCAGCATTTCGCGGAATTTCTCAGAGGCAGTCAGGCGAAGGACGTTCGCATGCGGTACGCAAATGCCGGGGCAATGGGTGAAGCGCTCGGCGAGTTTCTCGCGGCGAATCCGCTCGAGACGCGCGGCGAGTCCGGATCCGTGCGCTCGCACAGCACAGTCCAGTTTCTGCTCCGCAGGATGCAGCGGAAAGAAGATTTCCCCAGCATCTCGCGTGTACTCGTCGACATCAACCGCCTGACCAATGATGATGGCGCGGCGTCCGCGGACAGGCTCGCAAACGTCATCCTGCGAGATTATGGATTGACGAACAAAATCCTGAAGCTCGTCAATTCGGCCAGCTTTTCGCGCGGTGGTGGTGAGGTCACGAGCATCTCCAGAGCGATCGTCGTACTCGGGTTCGACCGCGTCCGATCGACGGCCAACAGTCTTGCATACTTCAGCAAGCTGCAAAGTGCAGCGACGAGTACACTACTGAAAGATTCGATGATTCGTTCGTTTCTCAGTGGGCTGCTCGCGAGACATCTGGCGCGGCGCGCCAGGTTGAAGGATGCTGAAGAAGCATTCATATGTGGCCTGTTCCGCAACCTCGGCGAGAATCTTGCGATCTATTACTTTCCCGAAGATTACGCGGAGGTCAGAGAGCTCGTCGATGCGCAGCTCGAGGATGCGACGGCGGCGTCGATTCGAGTGCTCGGCGTGAGCTTCGCAGAGATCGGTATGGAAGTCGCCAGGATCTGGCACCTGCCGGATTCGATCGTCAGGTCGATGGCGCCCCGGCCATCGGAGGACGATGACGAGTCACTGAAGGCGCTGCGTGCGCGAGCGGGTTTTGCGAATGATCTCAGCGCTCTCGTCAGCCTGAAGGCGATCGAAGGCCAGGATCAGGCGTTCGAACGCCTCGTCAGCCGATACGCCGAGCCTTTGAGTCTGGATGCGGACTTTGTCCACAAGCTGTTTCGCGCCGGCATGGACAAGCTCGATCAGGACGCATCCATCCTCGAGTTCGATACCGGCCGCAGTCCGTTCTGTGCGGCTGCGCGCGCATGGCTCGATCGTGTCGCACCGGAGGAAGCTGACGCCCCCGAGGCAGCATCCGGTTAGCGCGCCGTTTGCTACCCTGGGTTCAGTCCCCTGCGTTCGAGCAGTGGCGCCACATCCGGGTCGCGGCCGCGAAAATTCCGAAACAGCGTCATTGCCTCGACGCTGCCGCCCCGCGACAACAGCGTATCCCGGAAGTGCTGACCGTTTTCTCGTGACATTCCGCCGTTCTCTCGGAACCACTCGACCGTGTCGGCGTCGAGCACTTCACTCCAGATATACGAGTAGTACCCCGCCGAATATCCGCCCATGATGTGGGAGAAGTACGGATACCGATACCGCGGCGGCACCGTTTCGAGATCCGCACCGGCCGCAGTGAGCGTTTCGGCCTCGAACTCCATCAGCTCTTCAGCCGAGGGGATCTCCTCCGGAGAAAGCGTGTGCAGCGCCAAGTCGATGATCGACGCCGCGAGGTATTCAGTCGTCGCGTAGCCCTGATTGAATTTCCGCGCAGCAAGCACGCGTTCCAGCAACTCCTGCGGC
Organism: Gammaproteobacteria bacterium; assembly: GCA_050114615.1. Lineage (GTDB taxonomy): Bacteria > Pseudomonadota > Gammaproteobacteria > Steroidobacterales > Rariloculaceae > JAHEEO01. Next base: position 2,788 of record JASFSB010000106.1, on the reverse strand, counting down.
ATCGGTTCGCCGGTCTCGTAGTGAACAGCGTAGTTAGCGAGAACTTGGGGCCAGTCCGACCACATTTCGTTGACCTGCGAAGGGAACTCCACGAAATCTCTCGGCACGCTCGTCCCGGCAAACGATGGATACGTGACGCTCGAGAACATGCCGTGCAGCGCATGCCCGAATTCGTGGAATATTGTCGTTACCTCGTCGAACGTGAGTAGCGTCGGCTCGCCCTGGGGCGGTTCCGGAATGTTGATGTGATTCGCGACGACCGGCCTGGTGCCGAATAACCCGGACTGCAGTACGTAGCTGTTCATCCATGCACCGCCGCGTTTGCTCGGGCGGGCGTAGGGGTCGAAGATGAACAGGGCGAGTGACGTATCGTCTTCCTCGAATACCTCGAATACGCGCACGTCCTCCTGGTAGACAGGCAGGTCGGTGCGTTCTTCAAAGCGTAATCCGTAGATCTGTCCTGCAGCATAGAACACACCGTTCTGCAGAACGTTGTCGAGCTCGAGATACGGGCGCAGTCTCGATGCATCGTAGTCGAAGCGCTGCGCGCGCAGCTTGTCGGCATAGAAGTCCCAGTCCCAGGCCGCGAGCTCAAAGTTGTTGCCTTCCGCCTCGATCATCGCCTGCAGGTCGGCCGCTTCACGGCGCGCGTTTGCCACAGCAGGCGGCGTCAGGCGGGCGAGCTGATCGTTGACCGCGGTAACCGTCCGGGCGGTCTGCTCATCGAGGACATAGGCGGCATGGGTGTCGTACCCGAGCATTTTCGCCTTGCGGGCACGCAGCAACGCGGTGCGGGAAAGTATTGCGCGATTGTCATACTCGCCACCGCGGCTGCCGCGCGACATTGACGTTCGCAGAATGCGTTCGCGCAGGGCGCGGTTCTCCAGCGATGCCATGACAGGTTGCTGAGTCGTGTTCAGCAGGGGCAGCACGTATTGCCCTTCGAGGTCGCGCTCGCTGGCGGCGTCAGCGGCCGCTTCGATTTCGGCCCTGGTCAGCCCGGCCAGTTCCTCGGCGGATTCGACGACGATCGCCATCGCGTTGACTTCATTGAGCACGTTCTGACTGAAACGCGTGTCGAGCTCCGCGAGCTCCGCATTGATTTTCCGCAGAATGGCCTTGTCACTCTCGGCAAGCTGCGCGCCGGCGCGCACGAAGTCGCGCCGGGTTTCTTCGATCAGTCGCAGCGTTTCGGCGTCGACATCGAGCTGTTCGCGATTCTGAAAGATGCTTTCGATACGAGCAAACAATCGTTCATCGAGCAGGATGCTGTCTTCGTGTGCTGCAAGGCGCGGCGCAATTTCCGCTTCGACTTCACGGATCGTGTCGTTCGTGTGTGCGGAAGACAGCGAGTAGAACACGCGCGAAACGCGATTGAGCATTCGGCCGGAGCGTTCGAGCGCAACGATCGTATTCTCGACCGTTGCCGGTTCCGGATTTGCTGCGATCCTTTCAACTTCCTCGATCTGCTCGCGCATACCAGCTTCGAAGGCAGGCAGGTAATGATCGTTCTCGATTCGATCGAAACGCGGATACTGGAATTGCAGATCGCTTTCGGTGAAAAACGGATTATCTGATTCATTCATGACGGGAGGGCTCTGGGCTGCTTCGGCGTCCGCCGAAGCACTGATCGTCGTGGCGTCGTCGCTGCGATTCGAGCATGCAACGAATAACGTCGCCGAAAGCAAGACGAGCAATGCCGAATACGGTTGCATGGAGTTTTCTCCGAAAACGCGCAGGCGAGCAGTATAGCGTGTGCGGTGAGCGTCCCCGCGGCAGCCCGCCCTCAGTGCGATCTGGTTCAGATTTGATCCTTTGGAAGTGATGCAGTTCACAAATCCTTGCCGCGGCGGCAGGATTGGACATCGGTTGCTTGACGCCACTCCGGATTGGGCCCTAAATCCAGGCGTCAGACCCCAATACTCGCTGATCGCGTCGCTTTTTTGGGCTAATCCAGCAGGACATCGTTACAACGTGGACAACAAAATACAGCCATTGCAGGCGCTGCGCCTGCGTCCGGTTGCGTATGCCATGACGGCAGCGCTCGGTACTTACTACCCACATGCGCTGCAGGCGCAGCAGGTCGCCGACAACGGTGTGATCGAAGAGCTGATCGTCACTGCGACGCGCCGCGCCAATACGGTGCAGGACATTCCGATCAACATTACTGCGATCGGAGGCGATGATCTCGAAAGCCGGCGACTCGTCGGACTGGATGAGATTTCCCGAATCGCGCCGGGTCTTCAGGTCGTCGATCGCGGGCCCCGTGATGACGTAATCGACGTCATCGCACGCGGACTGAACACAAGCGGGCTCGGCCCGGGATTCTCGAGTACCTCCGTCGGTATCTATATCGGGGAGATACCACTGCCACTCGATATCAAGCCACACGATATGGAGCGTGTCGAAGTGCTGATAGGTCCGCAGGGCACGCTCTACGGTTCCGGCACGCTGAGCGGTGCCGTTCGGTATATCCCGGTCAAACCGCAGGTGGAAGAGTTCGGCGTAACGCTGCGCGGGAGCAACTTCTCGCTCGATCATAGTGACGGATGGGGCTCGGATCTGGGGTTCACGGTCAACGCGCCGATCGGTGACAGTAATTTTGCGATTCGCGCGTCCGTCGACATCCTCGATGATCCCGGGTACATCGATTACCCGTATGTGGTGCGGGAATCCGGTGTTTCGGATCCCGATCCCGATTTCAGTAATCCGGCCGACGTAGCGGCGAATCTGCTCCGAGCCAAAGACGTGAATGGCGAAGACACGCTGTCGAGTCGCGTTGCGCTGC
>JASFSB010000105.1:0-6609 GCA_050114615.1 Gammaproteobacteria bacterium | reverse complement strand
CGTGTTGCATGCCGGCAACAGGAACCCCCTGGCGGACAATCAGACAAACCATGCGATCTGGATTACCGGGATAGCGCAATGTACGCCGGCAGCTACGATTTTTACTGCACTTAATCAGCTGGCTTCTGTCAAGCGGCCGCCGCGTTCGCGCGCTGCGGGAAGCACCAATAGGCAGATCCGGCAACGGCGCGTAACGTCGTGACGCATCAGTCGCTGACTGCCCAAAGAGGAACCACGCATGAATCGCAATATTCGTCGCTGCCGGAGGCATCTGCGAGTCTTTTCACTGGTCATTGCCGGCGGCGCGCTGGGCCTGCCGCCTGCCATGCTCGCACAGGATAGCGACGCTGCGGCGGCACCGCTGCAACCGCTCGTATCCATCAGAGAACTCATGGAAAAGACGATCACGCCTGCAACCAACACGATCTGGTCCTACTACGAGCCGCCGACCGAAGACAGTCAATGGGTCGAGCTGGAGGAAGCTGCGGTAACCATGCTGGCCGCCGTTTCCGTAAACGCCGCCGGCGGAACCGGTCCAATGGACAACGAATGGGTACGCGATCCGCGCTGGCAGGCGTTCAACCAGGTGATGCTCCAGGCGAGCCGCGACGCGCTCGAGGCTATTCGCAAGCACGATCATGCAGCACTTCTGGTGGCGAGTGACATTCTGTATCCGCCCTGCGAAGGTTGTCACATGCAGTTCAATCCCGGCGTGGTCAACGCACAATAGCGCGCACGTATGTCACGCAAGGCGCCTGAAACAATGCCTCCGGAAGACTGGGCCGGAGAAATGGGCGAGCGCTGGAATCGCCACATAGACGTCTTCGAGAGCATGATTACGCCCGTTGGCGAGGCGGCAATCGAATTCGCAGCGTTTCGTCCTGGCGAGTCCGTCGTCGACATCGGCTGCGGCGGCGGCCCGAGCGCTTTCCGAATTGCCGAGCAGGTCGGCGATGACGGCCATGTCACCGGCATTGACGTTTCACCCAGGCTGATCGCAACCGCCCGGGCTCGTCAGACGCAAATAGGAGCGACGAATATCGACTTCATCGTCGGTGATGCGGCCACAATGACTTTCGAACGAACGTACGACTGCCTGTTTTCACGCTTCGGTGTGATGTTTTTCGAGGATCCGTATGCAGCATTCAAAAACCTTGCAACCGCGATCACGCCCGGTGGACGCGCCGCGATCTGCTGCTGGGGGCCGCCGCCGGCGAACCCCTGGGTTGGAGATCTGATGGCAATCATCGCTCGTCACATCGAACTGCCGCAACGTGATCCGCGCGCCCCAGGACCATTCGCCTTTGGTGACCGGGAGTATCTCGGCGATATTCTCGATCAGGCTGGATTCCGTGACGTTGAATTCACCATCTGGAAAGGCGATCAGTATCTCGGTGGCATCGGCGCCGATGCACGGGCAGCAACGGAATTCGCGCTCGACGCGACTTTCATCGGCGACCTTTTGGCCGATGCCTCGGAGGAGACGCGCCGGAATGTCACCAGGGATCTCGTCAGCCTGCTGCAGAATAAACAGACCGAACAGGGCATCGCCATGAAGGGCACTGCCTGGCTCGTGGCGGCGCGCGTGGAGTGACGCCGTGCGCATCAACGCCGACTACACGCAACGCGTCGTAGAAACGCCCGTCAGTGCGCAATGGCGCCCTTCGCCCGCGCCTGGTGTCGAACGACGCATGCTTGATCGTATCGGCGAGGAGGTTGCCGTGGCCACGTCGGTCGTACGCTATGCGCCAGGCAGTCGCTTTCCCGTGCATATCCACGAGAAGGGCGAAGAGTTTCTGGTGCTCGACGGCGTCTTCTCGGATGATTCCGGCGACTACGGCGCAGGAAGCTATGTGCGCAATCCACCGGGCAGCTCACACGCACCGTGGACCGACGACGGAACGACGATTTTCGTGAAGCTGCGCCAGTTCGATCCGGCGGATCTCAGGCAGTTTTCCGTTGATACCGTCACCGCAGCGTGGTCGAAGGGCCCGCTGCCTGGCATTGAAGTCCTGGAGCTGCATGCATTCGATTCGGAGCGCGTCGAGATGCTCAAACTCGAAAGCGGCGCAAAGCTGCCGGCGCGCAGCGTTCCGCAGGGCGAAGAAATTTATGTCGTCGAGGGCCGGATCACGGACGTCCACGGCAGTTACGATGCCGACACGTGGATTCGCAATCCATGTGGAACTGCGCCGGGTTTCGAGGCAGCTCAGGCCTCGTTACTGTGGCGCAAATCCGGGCACCTGCACCCGCAACTCGGACCGGCGAAATAACCGCGCGGCGCTGCGCCTCGCAAGCGCTGACGGGCCGCATCCCTGCGATTCGACTCGGCGAGACGATCGTTTCCGTAGCGGGCTTCGTCCGGGCGGATTTCCTTAGGGCGGCAGCAGATGGGCCGGCAATTGCGCGCGTCGGACTGATTCCTCCGGTCCATAGTTGCGCTCGAGATAATCGAGCAGCCGCGCCTCGACCGCAGGATCGATCGACCACAGATTCTGCGTTGCCTGCATCCAGCGAATCAGTCGGAGCCACGTCGCGCGATCACCGCGATTGCTCGTGACGAGCCGCAGCGAATGGCATGCGGAACAATGTGCGAACACCAGTTCCCAGCCGTCATCCTGTGCGAGCCCCGCTACCGGGACTACTGCAGTTTCCTGGGCGCTGACTGTCACGTGCACGAGAGCGATGACCAGACCGGCGAGGGCCGAACGCAGGGTCATACGACCTCGACCGCGATTCGGTGGGCCGCATTGTTCAGGTATCCGCGTGGATTCCAGCCCGGCAGCACCATCGGCTGTGCACGACCGGCAGAGTCCGTCGCACGCGCCCATATTTCGTAGTACCCGCGTTCAGGGAAACGGACATCGGCGCGCCAGCGTTGCCATGCAAGCCGATTGGCCGGTTTCTGCAGTCGTGCAGCGCGCCATGTCTGTCCGAAATCGATCGAGACATCGACACGCTCGACCGCCAGATCACCGGCCCAGGCGTGCCCACGCACCTCGAAGGCGTCGCCGATCGCGAGCTGAGCACCGGAACGTGGAAAGCTGACGAGTGACTTGACCGGCATGGAACCGATGATGCACATCTGCGCGTCGTCGACGGCGGTGCCCGGCGCTACGCGGCGGCAGGGCACGCGATACGACTGACCGAGCATTTTCTCGCCGTCATGCACACGATCGCGTATCAGAATCTGACTGAGCCACTTGCCGGAAACGGAACCCGGCCAGCCGCCGCAGACGAGCCGCAACGGAAAGCCGTGTATGGGCGGTAACGGTTCGTCGTTCATCGCCCAGGCGATGATCGATTCGTCCTCGAGCGCCTTGTCCACCGGCACGCCACGAGAAATCGAATCGCGCGACGGGTCACCGCTGAGGTGACGGTCCTTTCCATGGTAGGCGACATACACGGCATCATCGCGCACGCCGCAGCGCTCCAGCACATCTCGCAGTCGCACGCCGGTCCAGCGAGGACAGGCGATCGCACCGATCGTCCACTGATTGCCCGATGCGGGCGGCCGAAATTCACTGCGCCCGTTGCCGGCACATTCGAGCTGTAGCTGATAGCTCACAGTCGGAAATTCGCGCCTGAGGTCGTCGAGCGAAAACGACTGCGGACTTTCACAGGACTCGCCCCCGATCGACAGCCGCCAGGCGTCGACGTCGAGCTCGTCATAGGCCGGCGGCAGTCCGTTGTTGCGTACGAACATTCGATCGGCCGGTGTAACGTCGTCGTCGAGCAGGTGTGCCGGAGTTTCCGCATTGACAGGCCGATCGTTGAGCACGATCAGCCGACCGTCCTTGCCCTCGATCTCGAATTCCGTGCCGGGCTGCGCAAACGCAGCCGGAATCAGCCCGGCCGGGAAATAACGCCCGTAAGGGATCGCGGCTCGCAGTATCGCGCTGAGTCCTGCGATGCCGGACGCGCCGAGCAAGTCACGCCGCCGGAAACGCTCACTGTTTTGTCCCCATAGCAGCGCGTCCGCCCTTTCGGGATCCTCGTAGAGCTCGAACAGCCCACGAAAGCGCCTGCTCAAGAACTCGCCCTCGCCGATCGGTCGATATCGATCGCGGAGCTAACCAGCGCCTGCCATTGCCCGCGCCACCTTCTGCGGCGCCGTCTCCTTCAGGAACAGGCACACGACGATTCCAAGTGCCACACCGGCCAGCGCGACATAGAGCACGCTCGGTAGACCGAAGTTGTTCGCGAAGTAGCCTGCAATACCCGGCGCCACACCGCCGCCGAAGATTTCACCAGCGCCAACGACGATGCCGATCGAGGCGGAGACGAGGCCCAGTGGCGCCGATTCCGTCGCGATCGGGCCGGTAATCAGCGCAACGTTACCGAGGCAGAAGAATGACGTGACGAACAGGGCGACGAACAGTGCGCCGACGCTCGGACCGGTATTGGCAAACCACAGGACCGCAAGGGTCGCGCCAACGAAACCCACGATCGCAAGCGGCTTGCGACCGAACTTGTCCGACAGCCCCGGCCAGCCGAACTGACCGATGAATCCGCCAAAACCCATGGCCGAGGTCACGACGCCCATCTGCGCCGGCGTCAGCCCGAGGACGTTGATCAGATAGATCGGAACCATGGCACCGAGAACGAAAACGCAGGCCATTGCGCATATCAGTGCAGCCATGCATACGATGATGTTGCTGCTTTTCAGCGCATCCAGCCAGTTGACCTTCTCGGTATGTGTCGCGCCAATCAAATGGCCGCCGTGAGTATCTTTCGGTTCGCGAAGGACGAAATACAATCCGATTGCGACGAGGAACCCGGGGACGGCAACGACCCAGAACACTTCTCGCCACGATGGCACGACATTCAACAACTGCGTGGCCACGATCGGGGCGAGCGCGAAACCAAACAACGCGAAGCCGCTTTGCTGCAGCCCCTGATTGAAGCCGCGGCGTTCGGGCTTCGACGCCGCTGCGACCGCGGTAAAACTCGTCGGGCAATACGTACCTTCCATCGCGCCCATCAGCGCGCGAACGAAGATCAGCATCGTCAGGCCCTGCGCCATTCCGGATAAGCCCGACATCAGCGAAAAAATGATGATGGCCGGAATCAGAATCTTCCGATGGCCGACCTGGTCGGACAGTCGGCCGGAAAATACCGCAAACACGCCCCAGACCACTCCGAGGACGCCGGCGAGGTATCCCACATCGCCTTCCGCAAGACCCAGATCGGCAGCGATAAACGGAAATAATGGCGCGAGAATCCAGCGATCAAGACCGACGAGTCCAAAACCAATGCCGAGCAGCGCGACCGCCTTCCATTCGTAGCTCGTATCCCACGCACCGCTATTGTTATCTGCGCTGTTCATGCGCCCCCCTGTTTTTCCAGCAAAAAACGAAATGAAACCCTGGTTGTTTATTGTTCGCTCAGATTTTCGTAGACAGCTTCGATGAACTGGCGCGTCGTCCAGAATCCGCTGTCAGCGCCAAAGCGCCCGTCGTAATCGCGCGTCGGTTCAGCTGCCAGCACACGCCGAAGATTCATACCATCGTCGACCATTGCCTGCACGCGGTCTCGAATGATAGTCAGCATGTCGCGATATTCGACGACATCAGCCTCGTCCGCGAGGCGGCCATGCCCCGGAATGACGTACGTTCCGCCTTCCTGTTTATCTGCCGGCACGGTAATTCGAATTATCGTATTCAGTGCATCGATGATGCCGTTGATATGACCGCCGTTTGCCTGATCGATTAACGGATAGGTCGTCGTTACGAAAACATCTCCCGCGCTGATTACATCGGATTTCCGGAAGTACACGATGATGTCGCCATTCGTGTGCGCCGAAGGCTGATGCAATAACTGAATCGCCTCCCCGTTGAAGTAAAGATCGCGTTGCGGAACGAAAAACGTCTCGGTCGGCCAGCCATCGAACGGGATTGGCGGATCAGCCTGTGTAATCGTTATGTACGCGTTTTCGTGAGCCAATATCGCTGCACCGACGTCGGCATCGCTGATGGCGCCGGCTACGTTACCGGCGGTTATCGTGATTCCGGCCTGCGCGATCGCTTCGTTGCCTCCGATATGATCACCATGCGCATGCGTGTTGATGACGTATCGAATCGGCTTGTCCGTCAGCGAAGCGATCGCATCGAGTATCTTGTCACTCAGTTCCGCGAACTGCGTATCAACGACGACAACTCCCTGTTCGCCGATCTGCACCGTCGTATTCCCAACAGGCCCGGCGAGCATGTAGACGTTACCCTGCACATGCAGCACGTTGATCTCAGCGGCCGCGAAGTCGACTCCCTGGGCTCTCAGCGCACAAAACCCGAAGACCTGCGCGACAAGAACGATTGCCGTTGCCCGCTTCCGCGATATCGATGGTCTGGTTGTCTTTTTCATTCGCTGCATGCCGTCTGGTTCCAGCCCGATCTGTCGGTTTCACGCCGGAAATGTGAGCTCGTGATATAGCGGCCATTGTGATAGATCGGGTCCTCCACAATCGTCGTCACGACAAACCATTGCGCGCCGTCCGGTGTGTCGAAACGATCGAAATATTCACTCAGCACGGTCTGGTCGCTGTATGGAACGCCGTTACGGCGCAGCCAGCCTTCCGACAGATTGGTCGTCGTCACTTCAAGTGAACCC
>JASFSB010000104.1:0-6668 GCA_050114615.1 Gammaproteobacteria bacterium | reverse complement strand
TGCGAGATGTCGCACACCCAAACCTGCCATCAGCGCGTAGCGACGATCCATTTCCGCCACGCACCAGCGTAGCGCATTCGCGGCTTCCTGCATGTCCGTGACCACCGGCGCAAGCAAATGCGGAATCCCCTCGTATACCGACAATTCGAGCATCTTTGGATCGATCATGATCATGCGGACGTGCTCTGGCGTTGATTTGTACAGCAGACTCAACACCATCGCATTGATTGCAACCGACTTGCCCGAGCCCGTCGTACCGGCAATCAGCAGGTGCGGCATGCGTGTCAGATCCGCCACGACCGGTTCGCCGCTGATGCTCTTTCCCAGTGCGAGCGCCAGCGGAGTGCTGAGCGCATCGTACGCCTCGGATTTGACGATCTCCCCGAAACTCACGAGTTCGCGCACTTCGTTCGGGATCTCCAGTCCGACGTAGGGCTTACCGGGAATGATCTCTACGACACGAACGCTGACAGTCGACAAGGAACGCGCAAGGTCCTTGGCAAGGTTTGAAATCTGACTGACCTTGACGCCTGCCGCCGGCTTGAGCTCGAAGCGTGTGATCACCGGACCGGGATGAACGCCGACGACTTCCGCTTCGATGCCAAAGTCGCCGAGCTTGAGTTCCACCAGACGCGACATTGCTTCGAGCGCATCCGGCGAAAATCCGCCGACGCTCGGCGGCGGGTCATCGAGCAGCGCCAGCGGCGGCAGCTCCGTCGCCTTCGGCGGCTCGAACAGCGTAACCTGACGCTCGCGCTCGACGCGCTGACTCGATCCGAGACGCCCGAGTGACGGCTCGATGCGGCGGCGCTGTGTCTTTGTCTTCGCCTTTTCGCGCGACAGGACGACCATTTCGTGGCGCTCCTGTCTGGCGCGGCGTCCTTCCGACCAGTCGCGCACCCACTGAACGACTCGCGCGGTCCTCGAAACCCCGATAAAGACCTGATGACCAATGAAGTCCATCGCACTGATCCAGGATACGCCGGTCGCCAGCGACACGGCAGCGAGCCAGAGCACGAGCAGCAGCACCGTTGCGCCGAGCATTCCAAGCGAACTCTGCAGACCGCCACCGATGAGCTGACCGAGGACACCGCCTGCGGACTCGCGCAACAGACCAGGCTCGAAATGCAGTGAAGCGAGCCCGGCGCTCGTCGCAATTGTCAGCGCATATCCAAACCCGCGCAGTGCAATGAGTCGGCCGCTCAGCGGTTCTTCGGCATAACGATAGAGGTGTATGCCGGCCAGCAGGACGAGCAAGGGGAACAGATACGACGGCAATCCGATGACGAAGAACGCAACATCGGCGAACCAGGCGCCGAGCGCTCCCATCCGATTCGCAATAGCGCCGTCGCCGCCTGCAATGCTATAAGCCGGATCGGTGGGACTGTAACTCTCCAGCGCCAGCAGCAGAATGATGCTGACGCCTGCCAGGACCCAGAACCCGGATTCGCGCAGCGTGCGCAGCCGCGGCCCAAAGAACGTATCTGCGGTGTGGCTCGTCTTCACGAATGTTACGATTCTACAGCAGTAATTTAACTTAACAGACTGATTATACGTAAAAACACGGACCTGCAAAGTCTCAGTTAGACTAGCACGGAGCGTTGTCCGTCCAACACCGCTGCCCCGATGACCGGAGAAACAGTTTCCAAGCCCGCGATAGCCGTGGCCTCGCATACGGCCCTCGATTCGATCGATGCAGCGCAGTGGAATGCACTCGCAGGCGCTTACCCGTTTCTGCGCCATGAATTCCTTGCCGCACTTGAGCACAGCGGTTGTGTCGGGGAAGGCACCGCCTGGCATCCTGTGCATCTGAGTGCCCGCGATGAATCGGGCCGACTCGTCGGTGCGCTGCCGCTGTACCTCAAGTTCGATTCGCGCGGCGAGTTTGTCTTCGACTGGGGCTGGGCCGATGCATTCGAGCGCGCCGGACTTGCCTACTATCCGAAGCTCGTTGCCGCCATCCCGTTTACACCCGCCAACGGTCCTCGGATGCTGCTCGCAGCCGACAGTGACACGGTCGGCGTGTCATCGGCATTGCTGTCCGCATGCAGCGATCTCGCCGAATTGAACGAGGCGTCCTCGATTCATGTACTGTTTCCTGACGATCGCGACCGTGAGATCCTGGCATCGGCCGGCTACCTCGCGCGCAAAGGCTGCCAGTTTCACTGGCGCAATCGCGGTTATAGCGACTTCAGCGAATTTCTCGCAGAGTTCACATCGGCGAAGCGTAAGAAGGTCAGGCGCGAGCGCCGTCGGATTGCCGAAGCAGGTATCATGTTCGAGCATCTGCGCGCAGATGAGCTCAGCCCGGCGGACTGGGAGGCTGTCTTTGGCTTCTACTCCCGAACCTTCATGCGCCGTGGTCGCTCGCCCTACCTCAATCGTGATTTCTTCGACGAGATTTCGGCAACCATGCCCGAAAACCTCATCGTGATCCTCGCACGCTACGGCACGCAGCCGATCGCGGGCGCCATCTGCTTTCGCAGCGATACGGCGCTCTATGGGCGGTACTGGGGCAGTCTCGCGGACTTTCACAGCCTGCATTTCGAAACCTGTTACTACCAGGGAATCGAGTATTGCATCAACGAAGGCCTGGCTCTGTTCGAACCGGGAACGCAGGGTGAGCACAAAGTCAGCCGCGGCTTTTCCCCGACTCAGACATGGTCGTGCCATCAGGTATTCAATGCCGAATTCCGTAGTGCGATTGAAGACTTTCTGCATCGTGAAACCGCGTACGTCGACGCGTATATCGATGAAGTCGACGAGCATATCCCCTACAAATCCAAAGTCTGATGAGCCGGTTGACCTGGCTTGCCGAAAATGCGCCGCCGGAGGCGCTACCGCCTGCGCAGTCCGCGTGTCTCGAGCCGAACGGTCTGCTCGCGGCAGGGGGTTCGCTCGACCCGGACTGGCTCCTGCACGCATACGCGCATGGCGCGTTTCCCTGGTACAACCCCGGCGAGCCGATTCTGTGGTGGTCGCCCGATCCGCGCGCCGTTCTGCGCCCGGACGAGTTTCGCAGGTCCCGCAGCCTGCGCCGCACGATTCGTTCAGGCACTTATCGGGTCTGCGCGGACACCAGTTTCGGCGAGGTCATCAGTGGCTGCGCAGCCCCACGCGCGGGCGGTGAAGGCACCTGGATCACGAATCAAATGCATTCGGCCTATGTCCGATTGCACGCGCTGGGCTACGCCCACAGCTTCGAGGCGTGGCATGGCGAACGTCTCGTTGGCGGCCTGTACGGCGTTGCGATCGGTCGGGTATTTTTCGGCGAATCGATGTTCACGCGTGCCGACAACGCCTCCAAAGTCGCATTCGCGGCTGCGACGGATTTTCTGAACTTCTGTGATTTCGAGCTGATCGACTGCCAGGTCCCGTCGGCACATCTCGCGAGCCTCGGCGCGACCGCAATGGCGCGGTCCGAATTTCTCGCCGAACTGCAGGTACTGTGCTCCAGCGTGCGTATGCCCGGCGCGTGGACCGACGATTTCGCACGATGGTACGAAACTGACTGAATCCCGGCTGCCGGGCAGGCCAGTCCTTACAGGGCTCGATTGCGGGTGCTGCGGCGGGTATGCAACAATGCGCGCCGCCGCAGTGGTACAGAGATTTAATGGCAAAGGAAGATGCAATTCAGATGGAAGGCACGGTCATGGAGACCCTGCCCAACACGACGTTTCGGGTCGAACTCGAAAACGGCCACGTCGTGACTGCGCATATTTCCGGCAAGATGCGAAAAAACTACATCCGGATTCTCAAAGGCGACCGGGTCACGATCGAGCTGACCCCTTACGACCTGAGCAAAGGCCGCATCGTCTACCGCTCACGCTGAGCGATTTCCGCTGATATCGAACATCGACCGGGTGCTGTGTGTCATCAGCGCCGGAGGTGAGTTACCCCCGAACTTCAGGCGCTCATGACACAGAGCGCCATCGGGCCACGGCAGACCCAGCGGAAATCAGGTCTCAGGCAGGTGTTCGAGCTCGCGCGTCAGCGGCTCGCAGATCAGCTCGAGCCCGTCGTCGCCCTGCGTCACGCGTACGTGGCCGCCCTCAGTCAGTGAGCCAAACAACAGCTGCTCCGCGAGCGGCCGTTTGATGTGTTCCTGAATGACGCGCGCCATGGGCCGCGCACCCATCTTCGCATCGTAACCCTTCTCTGCGATCCACTCGCGTGCGGCGGGCTCCAGTTCGATCGTGACGTTGTTTTTGTCCAGTTGCGCTTCGAGTTCCAGAATGAGCTTGTCGACGACTCGGGCGATCGAGTGCTGGTCGAGCGCTTCAAACTGAATAATCGCATCGAGACGATTGCGAAACTCCGGACTGAACATCTTCTTGATGACTTCCATTCCGTCACTCGCGTGATCCTGGAGCCTGAATCCGACTGACGCACGGCTCATTTCCTGCGCGCCCGCATTGGTGGTCATGACGATTGTGACGTGCCGGAAATCCGCCTTCCTGCCATTGTTGTCTGTCAGCGTACCGTGATCCATGACCTGCAGCAGCAAATTGAAGACTTCCGGATGCGCTTTTTCGATCTCGTCGAGCAGCAAAACGCAATGCGGGTTCTTGTTGATCGCCTCGGTCAGCAGGCCACCCTGGTCGAAACCGACATAACCCGGCGGTGCACCGATCAGCCGCGACACGGTATGACGCTCCATATATTCGGACATGTCGAATCTGACGAGTTCCACACCCATCGTCCGCGCCAGCTGACGCGTCACCTCGGTCTTGCCGACGCCGGTCGGGCCGGAGAACAGGAACGAGCCGACCGGCCTCGATTCCTCGCCGAGACCCGAGCGCGCCATCTTGATTGCAGAGGCGAGCGCATCGATCGCCGGATCCTGACCGAAAATGACGAGTTTGAGATCGCGCTCGAGGTTGCGCAGCGTGTCTCGATCGGACGCCGAAACGCTCCTGGGCGGAATACGTGCCATTTTGGCGACGATCTCCTGAATCAGTTCCACGTCGACGACGTTTCGGCGGCTCGATTCGGGCTGTAGCCTGCAGTTCGCACCGGCTTCGTCGATCACGTCGATGGCCTTATCCGGCAGATGCCGGTCGTTGATATGGCGACTCGCCAGCTCGCTTGCGGCAGCGAGCGCGTCATCGAGGTAAGTCACACCGTGGTGTTCCTCGAATCGCGACTTCAGGCCGCGCAGAATTTCGGTCGTTTCTTCGACCGTCGGCTCCGGCACATCGACCTTCTGGAAGCGGCGCGCGAGCGCATGGTCCTTCTCGAAAATACCGCGAAACTCTCCATAGGTGGTCGAGCCGATACAGCGCAACCCACCGTTGGCGAGCACGGGCTTGATCAGATTCGATGCGTCCATGACGCCGCCGGATGCAGCGCCGGCACCGATGACGGTGTGAATCTCATCAATGAATAAGATCGCACCCTCTTCCTTTTGCAGCTCGCTGATAACGGCTTTGAGACGCTTCTCGAAATCGCCGCGGTACTTGGTACCGGCGATCAGAGCACCGAGGTCGAGGGCATAGATCGTGCAGTCACTGAGGACCTCGGGCACCTTCTCCTCGACGATCAACCGCGCGAGCCCTTCGGCAATCGCGGTCTTGCCAACTCCGGCTTCGCCGACGAACAATGGGTTGTTCTTGCGGCGCCGGCAGAGAATCTGAATGGTCCGCTCGACTTCGTGCTCGCGACCGATCAGCGGATCGATCCGCCCTTCCAGCGCGCGCTCGTTGAGATTATCGGCAAACCGTTCCAGCGCACTCGACTCGGCGTTTCCGCCGGGCTCGACGGACGCCGACATGTCGTCTTCGTCCCCGGACATTCGATCGCGCGGCTTGGAAACGCCATGCGAGATACAGTGCGTCACGTCGAGCCGCGATACGTCCTGCAACCCGAGCAAATAAACCGCCTGAGACTGCTTCTCGCTGAAAATTGCGACCAGGACATTCGCAGGGCGAACTTCTTTTTTGCCGCTGGACTGCACATGAAAAACCGCCCGCTGCAGGACGCGCTGGAAACCGAGCGTGGGCTGTACATCGACCTCGTCATGCGAGTCGCCCGAAACGCGTGGAGTCGAATCTTCGATGAATTCCTTCAGCTCGCGCCGCAACCTCCCCGGATCGGCACTGCACGCCTTTAGAATCTCGATGACCTCATCGGTATCCAGCAATGCGAGCAGCAGATGCTCAACCGTAATGAATTCATGCCGGTCGTCGCGTGCCCGCT
Source organism: Gammaproteobacteria bacterium (assembly GCA_050114615.1). GTDB lineage: Bacteria > Pseudomonadota > Gammaproteobacteria > Steroidobacterales > Rariloculaceae > JAHEEO01. The sequence continues at coordinate 470 of JASFSB010000104.1, read as the reverse complement.
GAAACGCTTCGTTGAGGCATATTTCCAGTTCACTCGAAAGCATTAGTTCTCTTCCATCGTGCACAGAAGTGGGTGCTGATGCTGCTGCGCCAGGCTCATCACCTGCGCAACTTTCGTCTCCGCAATTTCGTAAGTATATACGCCACAGATGCCTTTGCCTTTAGTATGCACTTCAAGCATGACACGCGTTGCGGTCTTGCGGTCCATACCAAACACCTTCTCCAGCACCTGTACCACGAACTCCATCGGAGTGTAATCGTCATTGAGCAGAATCACACGATAAAGCGGAGGGCGTTTGACCTTCGGAGGCGCCTCCTCGGCGATAAGTCCCTCGTCGTCTTCAAAATTGGGGTTGAAACGAAAATCCGACATCAGCTCAATTCCGGCGGTTCCTGCTGTGGCAGCGTCCGGCTGCCGCCGGCACCGCCAGGCGCGGTATTAAATATTGGTCATACTGCGACACATTAGAC
>JASFSB010000103.1:0-6708 GCA_050114615.1 Gammaproteobacteria bacterium | reverse complement strand
GATCGCACACGGCGACCGGCTCGGCGGACTGGTGTTTTCCGATACCGAGCACCACGAGCTGCGACCGCGGCTGGGCCGGGCATCGGCGTTACGTCTGTTTCAGCTCGTGTGCGACAGCTGGCACCCGCCGTCGACGCAGCACACGGCCCACGCGTCGGCTGCAGGCTCCCTGCAGCGACTGACGCGTGTCGCCCGTCCGGGCAGTCTCGTGTTTCTGGCCAGCGATTTTCGCGACCTCGATGCGGACAGCGAGCGCCATCTCAAGCGGCTTGCGGTACATTCCGATCTGTTGTTGATGCATATCTATGATCCGGTCGAGGCGGAGTTGCCGCCGCCGGGGCGTTATCGTATTCATGACGGTACCCGGGCGCTGCCGATCGAGACCGGCAACGCGGCTGCACGGGAGCGCTATGCGCGACAATTCGAGCTGCGCAGGGAGCGCCTGGCGCGCCTGCAAAAACTCCCGGGCGTTGCGGTGGTCGAATGTCGTACGGACGAAGATCCGCAGGCGGCGCTCGGTAACCGCTTCAGGAAGAAATGAACGAGACGATCGACTACAGCCAGATACCGTTGCGGGACATTCATCTGCCCGCAGAGGTCGGCCTGTGGCCGCCGGCGGTGGGCTGGTGGGTTCTCGGTGCGCTCGTGCTCGCTTACTCGGGCTGGTTACTGTGGCGCTACGCGCAGGGCTACCGAAGGCGCGTCGCGCTGCGTACGCTCGAGGCGGTTTGCGCAGATCTCGAAGCCGGCCATTCGAGTGCGGTCTGCCTGCCGATCGTGTCGTCCGTCGTACGCCGGTTTGCGATGACGGTCGCCGCTCAGCCGCGCGGTATCGCCGGACTGGTCGGCGAGCGCTGGCTCACCTGGCTCGACAGTCAGTGGGAGCAGCATGAATTTACGAACGGCGCCGGGCAGGCGCTCGCGCGCGCACCTTATGCGCCGCCGGCCGCGTTCTCCAGCGAAGACGCCCTGGCGCTGACGCGGGTTTGCATCGACTGGGTCCGCGCGCAAAAGGGACGGTCCTGAGCGATGTGGAGCCTGGCCTGGTGGTGGATGCTGCTGTTCGCGCCGTTGCCGTTAATCGTGCGGCGCCAGGTGCCGCCGCAGGTGCTCGACAACGACGCGGCGTTGCGGGTTCCCGCCCCACAGGAGTTTGCGCGTCTGGGTTCCGGGGGTGTCACTGACACGCGCAGTGTACGTCTGTGGCTGCTGTGGATCATCTGGCTGCTCGCAGTGCTCGCCGCGGCGCGTCCGCAGTTCGTCGGCGAGGCGCTGAGTCTGCCGGTCAGCGGACGCGACCTGCTGATGGCCGTCGATCTTTCCGGCAGCATGGAAGAGCAGGACTTCGAGATCGAAGGCAACTATGTCGATCGGCTGACGGCAACGAAAACCGTTGCCGATGATTTCATCGATCGGCGCGTCGGTGATCGAATCGGTCTCATTTTGTTCGGCCGTGAGGCGTATCTGCAAACGCCGCTGACGTTCGACCGACAGACTGTGCGCACGTTGCTCGCCGAATCGGCGATCGGGCTGGCGGGCAAGGAAACGGCGATCGGCGATGCGATCGGGCTGGCGATCCGTACACTCGAAGATGCCGGAGTCGAAGCCGGGCGCCGCGTCCTCATCCTGTTGACGGATGGTGCGAATACCGCCGGCGCGGTCGACCCGCTGAAAGCAGCCGAGCTCGCGGCACAGCGCGAAATGGTCATTTACACGATCGGTATCGGGGCTACAGCGCTGACGGTTCGCGGAATCTTCGGTGTTCGGCAGATCAATCCTTCCGCCGACCTCGATGAGGAAGCGCTGACACGCATAGCCGAGCTGACCGGCGGGCAATACTTTCGCGCGCGCGACACGCAGGAGCTTGCAGAAATTTACACGATCCTCGACGAGCTCGAGCCTGCAGAATCCGATGAATCCGGGTACCGTCCGGTCGAGGAGTATTTTCACTGGCCGCTGTCAGCGGCGGCGATACTGGCCATCATGTTCATGGCGGTCGTCGCTTTCGGTGATCGGCTCGCAGGCGCGATGAATATTCGCTCGCTGGCAGGTCTGCAGGAACATGTTCGATAGCTTTCACTTTCTCAGGCCCGCATGGCTCGCAATCGTGCCGATTGCCGCATTCGCGATGTGGTGGTGGCTGCGGGCGCGCTCAGCGGGCGGAGCGTGGCAGCGTCTTGTCGAGCCGCAATTGCAGGCGTTCGTCCTCGTGCGCGGCAATACGGCGGCCAGTGTTCGCTGGCCGGTGGCGGTTGCCGGCGGCGTCATCCTTTGCGCGGCACTTGCCCTGGCCGGGCCGAGTTTCGAACGGCTGCCGGTGCCGGCCTATCGGTCGGACTCGGCGCTCGTCGTCGCGCTGGACCTGTCGCGTTCAATGGACGCAACCGACGTCGCGCCGAGCCGCCTCGCGCGCGCGAAGATCAAGCTGCTTTCCCTGCTCGAGCGGCGCAGTGAGGGCGAAACCGCACTCGTCGTCTTCTCCTCGCACGCGTTCATCGTGACGCCACTGACGACCGATACCCGCACCATCGCAGCGCTCGTGTCTTCCGTGTCGACCGACATCATGCCCAGCCAGGGCAGCTATGCTGCCGCCGGCATCGAGAAGGCGGCCGAGCTCCTGCGTCAGGGCGGACACCAAAGCGGCGACATCGTGCTGTTCAGCGATGCCGATGTCGACGGTGATGCACGGGTTGCTGCGCGCAATCTGCGTGCAGAAGGTTTCCGGATCAGCGTGCTCGCGATCGGTACCGCCGAAGGCGCACCGATCCCGTCGGCCGAAGGCGGATTCGTCACCAATCGCACGGGCGACGTCGTCGTGCCGCGCACTGATCTGACCGGTCTGCAGGAACTCGCGCAGATCGGCGGCGGGCGCTACGCGCAACTTGCCCCTGATGACTCCGACCTGGATCGATTGCTTCCGCAACAGTTATTGCCGGCCGGCGTCGCAGAAGGCGGCGCGGAAGAAGAGGATTACTCAGCCGACGTCTGGCGCGATGAAGGTGTCTGGTTCGCGATCGCACTGCTGCCGTTTCTCGCACTGGGATTCCGGCGCGGCTGGGTGTGTGTGATTGCGCTCGGCGTGTTCGCAGGCGAATCGTCTTACGCTTTCGAGTGGGCCGACCTGTGGCAGCGGCCCGACCAGCGCGGCCGCAGCGCGCTGGAGGTCGGCGATGCGGAGCGTGCGGCCGAATTGTTCGAAGATCCGAGCTGGCGCGGCGCCGCGCAGTATAAGGCTGCCGATTATTCGGGCAGCGCAGCGACACTCGCTGCAGTGGAAGATCCCGAAGCAGTTTACAACCGCGGCAACGCGCTTGCGCGTTCCGGGCAGCTCGAAGCGGCGATCGCCGCCTATGACGCAGTGCTCGAGGTCGATCCCGAACACGAGGATGCGATCTATAACCGCGAACTCGTGGAAGAGCTGCTCGAGCAGCAGCAACAACAGCAGCAAAACCAGGACCAGCAAAGCGGTCAGGATCAGCAAAACGCCGACAGCAGCGGCAGCAACGAGTCCGAGGAAGGCGAGCAGGACAGCGAGCAGACCGCGCAGTCAGGCGAGTCCGAGCAGGATGGCGATCCGCGCGACAGTGAGAACGAACAGGATCCCTCCGAACAGACCGCAGACAACGAAGCGCAGGACTCCGACGACCCCCGGCAGGATGCCGAGCCGCAGCCGCAGGAGCAGCTCAGCGCGGCGGCACCGCAGGATATCGAGGAATGGGCGTCGGAGCAGGCTGCGGATCAATGGCTGCGACGCGTTCCTCAGGATCCTGGCGGGTTGTTGCGAAGGAAGTTTTATTATCAGTATCAGCGTCTCGGACTGGATCAGGATGGTCGTTACGTCTGGCCTGGAGACGAGTCTGAACCGTGGTGACGATGCGGTCCCCGCCGTTGCTGGCTGCATGGCTGATGCTTGCATGCGGAGCCGTTGCCGCGCAGGACGTCAGCGTCGAGGCGAGCGTCGACCGCGCGAGTATCCGTGAGAACGAGTCGTTTACCTACACGGTCAGAGTCGAAGGCTCCGTGCGTGGCGATCCGACCGTTACCGGATTGTCAGACGACTTCGATGTACTCAACCGCTCGACGAGCACACGCATTCAGATCGTCAACGGCCGCACTGAACAGGTCGCCGAGTGGCAGTATCAGCTCATGCCGCGACGCGCCGGTACGTTCGTTATCGAGCCGGCACAGATCGCCGGTAGTGTTTCGAATCCGATTGAAATCGAAGTGCTTGCCGGCTTACCGCCAGGTGACGAGCTCGCGGATATCTTCATGGAGGTCGAGGCGGAGCCGGATCAGGCATACGTGCAGGCGCAGATCATATTCACGCTGCGATTGTTCGTCGGCATCGGGACCGGGCGGGCGACACTGACGACGCCGGAGATTGGCGGAGTCGAGGCCATCGTCGAGCGCCTCGGAGAGGACGCGAACTACTCGACCGTGCGTGGCGGTCGAAATTTCGTCGTGCGTGAACGTCGCTATGCCGTATTCGCGCAGGCGCCAGGGCGGCTCACGATCGGTCCCGTCGTCTTCGAAGTCATGGTGATTCCCAATCGCGGGTTTTCCCGCGTGCAGCGCTACAGTTCAGATTCAGTGGAACTGGAAGTGTTACCGGCAGTCGCTCCCCCGGCCGAGTATCCACAGGCGGTCTGGCTGCCGGCGCAGCGTGTGGCGCTCAGTGAGCGCTGGAGCGAGGATCCTGATTCGCTCGAAATGGGCATTCCCCGCACCCGCGCGCTGACGATAGAAGCTGACGGATTGCTCGAAACGCAATTACCGGATCTCAGAATCGTCCAGGCTGACGGCATTCGCCAGTATGCCGATCAGCCCGATCTGGATCGTTCAGTCGATTCGGACGGACTGACGGTGCAGCGCACGGAACGCTATGCGGTCATTGCGCAGCGCGCCGGCAGCGTCGAGCTGCCTGCCGTGGAGCTGCCCTGGTGGAACGTCACGACGCGTCAATGGGAGGTGGCGCGAATCGAACCGCGAACGGTCGAAGTCGCGCCGAGTACGGAGGCCGTCGCTCCGGTGACGGAGACTCAGCCGGAAGCGCCGGTGCGGACCGAAACGGTGGTTGAGTACTCCCCTGCGGGCTGGTGGCTCGCTGCGGTTTTCGGATGCGGCTGGCTGCTGACTGCGGTCGCCTGGTGGTATACGGCGCGTCGTGCGTCGCGGGCATCGCGCGCCGTGGATGGCAGGGGGCACGGATCGGCCCGCGCAGCGCTGACCCGTCTGCAGCGCGCGTGCGCCGTCAGTGATGCGGATGCGGCACGCGATGCGCTGCTCGACTGGGCGTCACGCGAAGCGACGTTCAGCGATTGTACTTCGCTCGGAGCACTGGCTGATGAATTGCCCGCAGAGGCTGCCGGGGCCGTTCGTGATCTCGAGCGACATCTGTATTCGGCCGGGGCCGGTGACTGGGACGGCGGGAGTCTGGCCATCTGCGTCCCGTCGCTGCGCAAGCTGAAGGATCGGTCCAAAACGCCGAGCGGTGACCCGCTGCCGTCGTTATACAGCTAGAAGTTTATTGTGACCTGCTCACCGGTAACGGCGCCCGTGCTCTGGCATGCTGGCCGGCAGTCCGTTGACCGGCCGCGACATGTCGCTGACGCAGATTCCGTTCGAAAATATGAATTCCCCTTATGCCGAGCAGCTTGGCAAGGGATTTGGACAGTTACGGTTCGGCAGAGTCCTGGAGCGAGAGTTTCAGGAGTTTTACGCTGCCGTATGTGCCCCGCGCGGGCGTATGGCCGGGGTTGCGGCGCTCACGATCGTCCTCGGCGTGGCCGCGCTCAACGCGCTGTTCGGGCGAATCGATGCGCGCAGCACTCTTCTGCTGGTTCATATCGGCGTGCTGTGTCCGCTTCTGACGTTATTCGTCACCGCGCTGCATCTCAAGCCGCTGCAGGATCATTACTCGCGAATCGCGGCGATCGGCGCGATGGTTGTCGGTCTCGTCGTTACGTACATGAGCGTGTCGTTCATGGTGCAGGGCAACGGCGTCTCGTACATGTTTGCGCTGACGATGATTGCCAATCTTTACGCGAGCCTGTTGCTTGGACTGTTGTTTTATCACGCCGCGGTCATCGCGCTCGGCCTGGTCGCCGCCTATGCGCTGACCGGCTTCGCTTTCGGTCTGGGATTCAACGAATTGCTGCATACCTTTGCGATGCTGTGCGGCGCTGCAACCATCGGCATGATTTCCGCGTACCATCGGGAGCACTCGATCCGGCTGCATTTTCTCGAGACACGTCTGCTCAACGAGTTAGCCGAGCGCGACGGTCTGACGGGCCTGTACAACAGAAGAATCTTCGACACGTTCATTCAGCGTGTCTGGCGTCAGTCGCGTCGTGAAGAGACGTCCGTTCAAATCGTGCTCATCGATATCGATCATTTCAAAATCTACAATGACCTCTATGGCCACCAAAGTGGCGACGAGACATTGCAGCGCGTTGCGAGCTGTATCGCGCGGTATGCGAAGCGGCCGTTCGACTTTTGTGCGCGTTACGGCGGTGAAGAGTTCGTATTGGTCGTTTACGGTCCCCTCAACGAATTTGCGCGTTCAGTGCCCGAGCAGATCCGGCGCGACGTGATGGATCTGGCAATCCCGCACGACGGATCGCGGGCGGCGGATTTCGTGACAGTGACCATTGGCGTCGCCGTCGCGCGGCCGGGTTCGGGACGCAGTCTGACCGGCGCGATACAGGC
>JASFSB010000102.1:0-6878 GCA_050114615.1 Gammaproteobacteria bacterium | reverse complement strand
CACTGGTGACGAACGTGTTCGACGAGCAGACGCTCGCGAGCTGGGCCTGGCGCCTGCCGTTTCTCGGTGGTGCACTGCTGGGGACGACTGCCGTGTGGATACGTCGCAATCTGCACGATTCCGAACGCTTTCGTGCACATCACGAAGGGCGCGAGGCGACATCCCCGTTGCTGGAAGCGTTTACGACTAACCGTCGCGAGACGCTGCTTGCACTGGTTTTCGCGGCGAGCTACGGAACCTGCTACTACATCGCATTCGTTTATCTGCCGGAGTGGCTGTCGGCGCAGGGATTGATGCAGCGCGCCTCGGCACTGGCGATCAATACCGCAATGATGCTCATCGTCATACCCGCGATGCCGCTGGCCGCGATCGTCGGCGACCGGTGGCTGACCCGTCGGGTCTGGATCGGGCTTGCGGTTTTGTTGCTGGGGATCGCGGCCTGGCCGCTGCACCGTTGGATGCTGGTGAGCGGCGGATCGCTGACATCCGTGTTGGCAGCACATACCGTGTGTTTCCTGCTGCTTGCGGTACCGCTGGGATCCGGGCCGGCGCTGTTTGTCGAGCTGTTTCCCGAGCGAGACCGCCTGTCGGGTTACTCGGTCGCATTCAACATCGGCCTGGGTGTTTTCGGCGGTTTGACGCCGATGATTGCTGCGACACTGATTGCCACGACTGGTGCACCGACGGCTCCGGCTGTCTACCTGGGCGTTGCCGCGCTATTCGCTGTGTGTGCCCTCGCGATGATACCCGACCGCAGCCGCTCGCCATTGCGCTGATATTCCCGCTGCCGCAGCCAGCCTCAGGCCGCCTTCATAATCCTGTTTGCCAGCCCGGGGGCAATTCGACTCAGTGTCCGCAGCAGGCGAATTTGGCCGATATCATGATCGAATACGTTTCGTTCGATGCCTCTGATGATGGCATCTGCAGCGTCAGTCGCGCTCATTTTGTCGCCTCCGCGGCCTTCGGTCATCGGTGTCGCCACCAGAGGTACGAACGCCTGGTACACTCTGACGTCCGTTTGCTCGAGCTGATAACGCAGCGACTGACTGAATACGTTGACGGCGGCTTTCGTTGCACAGTAAACCGCCGAGGCTTTCTTCGGCACCAGCGCGAGGCCTGAGTTGACGTTCACGATGGCTGCGTCCCGATCATGCATCAGCGCGGGCAACAACAGGCAAGTCAAAGAGCATACGGCCATGAAATTGACGCCGATCTCGCTGTAAATGGACTCATAGCTGAAGTCCTGGTCGAGAAACGTGGGAGTATGCTGAATCGCAGCGTTGTTGATGATCACGTCGATGTTTCGGAAATGGCGGCGGGCCTCGTGCGCTGCGCTCTCGACGTCCTCTCTGCTCGATAGGTCTGCCTGGCAAACGTGGATGCCGGGAAACTGCTGCGCCAGTTGCTCGAGGCGCCGGGTGTTTCTCGCGACAACCAGGAGGCGGTTATCGTCGTGAAGGCGCCTGAGAAGCTCAAGGCCGATGCCGGATGTTCCGCCGGTAATCACGATGTTTTTTCGCTCGAGTTTCATATTGTATGCTCCGGATGACTCGTGGTTTTGTGTAAGGCCACGATACGATCACCCTGGAGTGTCCGCATTAACCCGGGTTAACGCCGTTGGATTTCAGCGAGTTTGTTGCAGAAAATGGCAGCCGCCGAGAGATCGAGGCGGGGGAGCATGTTTTCAGGCAGGGGCAGAGCGACGAGTCGATCTATTTCGTGCAAAAAGGCCTGTTGAAGGCCTATTACCTTTCTGCCGACGGCAAAGAGACGATCAAGTCATTCATTCAGGCCGGCGAACTGATCGGCAGCCTGACATCTGCATACTCGAAGGGCGAGTGCTCATTCAATCTGATTGCGATGGATTCGACGGAGCTCCTCGAACTTCCGTTCGAGCGCATATACGAGACTTGTCGACGCGACCTCGAATTTTCAAGGATAGTCGTCGATGCGCTGTTGGCGTTTGCGATGAAAAAAGAACGTCGTGAAAGAGAGTTTCTGAGTGACTCCGCCGAAACGCGGTATCGCACGCTTGTAGAGGAATCGCCCGCTCTGCTGAAACACGTCAGGCAGAAGGATATTGCCCGTTTCCTTGGCATTACTCCGGTAGCGCTCAGCCGAATTCGCGCTCGCCTGCTGAAGATCGGAAAAAATCACGGCTCAGATTCAAGGTGAGTCGGTTCACTCACGATCAGATCCGTCCTGGTGAATCGAAGAGTCCGTGAGCTTCATCAGTTGTTCATCCGCACGTCGTCTAACTGAAATGTGTTCCGTCGATGCTAACAGCGTCAGGTAATGGAACTGACGGAATCAATTCAGGAGGAAACGATGAAGCACTTACCGGGACTACTGATCGTGTGTGCTGCCTGCATTCTGCCATTGAGACTGGTCGCAGCAGACACAGTCACTGAATCTGTACGCGTCTCATTTGCCGAGCTGGATCTGAAAAAGGAAGCCGGCGTCAGGGAACTGTATAAGCGGCTGCAACGCGCGTCCAAAAGAGTCTGCGGCACGTCATTTAGCGCGCCTCGCCGTTTGGATCGCGAACAGGATTCCTGCTACCAGGAAACTCTGAACTCCGCTGTCGCGCAGGTCGGCAATCCGCTGCTTGAAAGGATTCACGGTCAATCCTAAGGCCTGCCCTCGCCTGGCGGGAGCCCGACGTTCGGGCTCCCGCGTTTTTGAACAGACGAATCAGACGCGAACAAACGGCAAACTCCAAAGGTTTGTTTCACTCCCCGAGGAGTGAAAGAGATTTGCCTTGAGTATTTCTCACCGGAACAGCAGCGATGTTCAGATTCCTGAGGCAGAAGACATTGACGCCATAGTGATCGGGCGCAGTACGTTTCCGCTGGAAGGTGCAGATCCCTCAGATCGAGCCATTAGGTCATCGGAGGCAAGCGCTGTCATAATACTGTTTGCGCACTGCTTCAGGAGGAAATCCAGTGAGATACAGCATGTTAGGAGCATTGATCGTCTTGTCCGGGTTCGCTTTGGCGGCGAACGCGCAGCGGGTCCGCGATGTTTCCGAGACTGTGGAACTCTTTCGCGATATTCCGCAGGTTGGTCCCTACTTTGACTCGTCATACGGTTATGCTGTGTGGCCTCGCATTGGCCGTGGTGGGCTTGGCATCGGCGCGAGCCGCGGGCGCGGCCAGGTCTATGTCAACGGGCAGCTCACCGGATTCAGCACTCTGACGGAAGTCAGCTTCGGACTGCAGGCGGGCGGTCAGACGTATCGTCAGATCATCTTTTTCCAGAATGCGGAAGCCTACCAGCGCTTCACCGGGAACACTTTCGAGTTCGAGGCTTCGGCACAGGCAGTTGCGGTTACAGCGAGTGCAGAGGCGGGCGCCGGCACGCAGGGTAGTCGCGCAACCGCCGGTGCGGGTTCCCCGAATACAGCCGCGGGCGGTGGCTATGTGAACGGCATGCAGGTCTTCACGATGGCAGAAGGCGGTCTGATGTATAAGGCGACGATTGCAGGCCAGAGGTATCGGTTCGAACTTCTATAGCGTCGGCAACCGGATCACCAGCCGCACTGACGCGCGGCGTTTTGTTCCTCGAGCCAGGCGATTAGCGGCGCGAAGTAGGCGGTGATTGACGAGGCATCCATCTCACGCTGACCTGTAAAGGCTTCGAGCGCATCCGGCCACGGCTGCGATGCGCCCATTTCGAGCATCGCACGGAGTCGTCGGCCGACTTCCTCATTCCCGTAGATCGAGCAGCGATGCAAAGGACCTTCCCAGCCGATCATTTCGCAGGCGGCCTGGTGGAACTGGAACTGCATGATGTATGACAGGAAGTAGCGCAGATACGGAACGTTGTTCGGAATGTGATACTTCGCGCCGGGATCAAACGCACTCTCAGGGCGTGCGGCAGGCGGATGGACTCCCTGATAACGAAGTCTGAGATCCCACCACGCCGAGTTGTATTCCTCCGGAGTGGTTTCTCCGCGCAGTACGCGCCATCGCCACTGATCCATCATCAGACCAAACGGCAGGAACGCGATCTTGTCCAGGGCGCGGCGCATCAACAGGCCGATGTCCGCCGAAGCGTCGGGCACGGAATCGATAAGATCGATCTCGCGCAGATATTCCGGCGTGATCGACAATGCAATGAAGTCTCCGATTGCCTCGTGGAACCCGTCATGGGCGCCGTCGCGAAAAAGATAATCCTGGCCCGCGTAGGCGCGCTGGTAAAAGTTGTGTCCCAGCTCATGGTGAATCGTTTCGAAGTCCTCCGCCGTTATCTGCGTGCACATCTTGATCCGGACGTCGTCTTTCTGGTCGATATCCCAGGCGGAGGCGTGACACACGACATCCCGGTCGCGCGGTTGTGTAATGAGAGAACGCTCCCAGAACGTATCGCCGAGTGGCGCGAATCCCAGTGACGTGAAGAACGCCTCGCCCGTTTCGACCATCTGCCGTTCGGTAAAGCCTCGATTCTCCAGGATACTCGTCAGATCGATGTCGGCGGGGGCATCCTCGGGTGCCACGAGGTCGTAGATGTTGCCCCATTGCTGTGCCCACATATTGCCGAGCAGATCGGCCCGGATCGGGCCGGTCTCGGGCTGCACGTCCTCACCGTAGAAATCGCTGAGCTTGTCGCGCACGTGGCAATGCAGCTGCTCATAAAGCGGTTCGACCTGGCCCCACAGACGTTCGACTTCCGCTTCCATCGCCTCGGGGCTCATGCCGTATTGCGACAGCCACATCTGCGCAACGTCGTCATAGCCGAGCTCGCGTGCGCCTTGGCTCGCGATTTCCACCATTCGCGAATAGAGCTCTGTCATTGGCGGTGACACTTCGCGCCAGCCTTCCCACACACGAGCGAGCTCAGTGGCATCGCGCGAGGTATCCATGATGCGTCCAAGCTGCGTCAGATCGAGCGACTCGCCTTCGTATTCGAAGCGGCCGGTCGAATACGCCGATGTCAGTTCCGTAGTGATGTCCGCGAGCTCCTGCGCCGCACCGGCGCGAGTCGGTGCCGGCAGCGTAATGCCCGAGCGCAGTAGGTTCATCTTCCTTGCGTCGTTCTCGGGCAGATCGAGTCCTTCGAAGCGCCTGGTTTCATTCGCGAGCGCCACAGCCAGCTCCGTCGCCTGCGCATCTGCGCGGGCCGCGAGCCAGTTCGTGTCCGCCGTGATGAAGTTCGCCCGCACCCACATGACGCGCGCCGCGTAGTCCCGCTGTTCGCTGAGACTGGCCTCGGCGCTCGCGATGAACTGCGTGGCCTGTTGGATGGTTTCGGCAGTGCCGGTCGTCGGCGAGTTGCTTACCACCGGTTCGCTGGTCGGTGATTCCGGAGCCGAGCAGGCCACGAGCAGCGATGCCGTGACACAAAGCATGGCATGAGACTTCCGTTGCATATCGGTCAACCTCTTTGACGAATCGACGGATGCAAGAGTCGAGCATAGCCGCTTGCGTGCGCCGGGGCGAGCCGCCGAATGCAGCAGAGGACTCTGTAGAAAGTGACGCGATCTGCGGGCTCGAAACTCCCGATCGCTTTGAAATCGCGCTGCCTATGTTCTAGATTCAAGCCTCTTTCGAGGCTGATGAATGAAACGATTCTCAAATATCCTGTTTGTCGCCGAGGCAGGTGTCGATGACACGAGGGCGCTGACCCGGGCGCTCGAGCTGGCTGAGCACAGCCAGGCGCGGCTGACCGTAGTGGGTACGATCGATTTTGGGCACTCATCGATGTCTCAGAACCTGCGCGATGCGATGATCCGCGAGCGCGAGGAGGAGCTCGACCGACTCGTGAGCCGGGTCTCGGGGGCGAATAAGCCGCTGGAGGTTGAGCTGCTTGTCGGCAAGCCGTTCATCGAGATCATCCGTGAAGTGCTCCGCAACGAGCGCGACCTCGTCGTCAAATCACTCGCCAATCCCGGTCTCGTTACCGTTCGCGGCACAGACAAAAGATTGCTCCGCAAATGTCCCTGCCCGGTCTGGATCATCCACCCGCAGGAAGAGCATACCTACCGCCAGATCCTGCTGGCGCTCGACTACGAACCGGAGAACCCCGAGAACGAACCACTGAACAGGCAACTGGTGGAAATGGCGGCTTCACTCGCATTGTCGGAGTTTGCGCAGCTGCACATCGTCCATGCATGGCGGCTCGAGCACGAAGGCTTTCTGCGTTCGGCTCGATCCGGATTGACGCGAGCCGAGGTCGATCAGATGGTCGAGGATGAAGAGAACCGGCGCCGGAAATGGCTCGAAACGCTCGTTGGCGACTACTGCCGGCCGCTGGGCTCCGAAGCGTCGGACTATCTCGCGCCGACCTATCACCTCATCCAGGGGCATGCTGAAGACGTGGTGCCGAAATGTGCCACCGATATCGATGCCGAGCTCGTCGTGATGGGTACGGTGGGTCGCTCCGGAATTCCAGGCCTTGTTATCGGGAATACCGCTGAAGTCATCCTCAACACGATCGATTGCTCGGTCATGGCGGTGAAGCCCGCCGGATTCGCGAGCCCGGTGACACTGGACGACGACGGCTGATGGGGTTTGACTGGGTCGCGATCGGACTCGATGAGGTCACCTGGATCGCGCTCGCATTTGTGCTTGGACTCGCTTCGCGCTCGATCGGCCTGCCCCCGCTCGTCGGATTTCTCGCCGCCGGCTTCTTTCTCAACTCACAAGGCGCAACAGAGAACGAGCTGATACCAGTGCTCGCCGATCTCGGTATCACTCTGTTGCTCTTCACGGTCGGCCTGAAGCTCAACCTCAGAACGCTGGCCCGCCCGCAGGTTTGGGCAGTCAGCGGCATTCATATGTCGCTCACGGTCGGCATTCTTGGCTGCGTACTGTTCGTCGTGTCGCTGCTCGGTGTGTGGCTCTTTGCCGAGTTATCGCTTGCGACCGCTTTCCTGC
>JASFSB010000101.1:0-6903 GCA_050114615.1 Gammaproteobacteria bacterium | reverse complement strand
AGCGTCGGCCCATGAGCAGCAGCTTTTTCGGCGATATCGCCAGGATCGAATTTGAGGGTGTGCACAGCGCGAGCCCGCTGGCCTTTCGTCACTACGATGCGCACGAAATCGTCGCGGGCAAACGACTCGAAGAGCATCTGCGATTTGCTGTGTGCTACTGGCACACACTGGTTTGGGCCGGCGAAGATGCATTCGGCGGCCAGACGTTTGACCGACCATGGTTTGGGAACACGATGGCGGCTGCGAAACACAAGGCTGACGTCGCGTTCGAGATGTTCACCTTGCTCGGTGTCCCGTTTTACTGCTTTCACGACGCCGACGTTCGCCCGGAAGGCGGCTCGTTTGCCGAAGACACGAGAAACCTGCAGGAGATCGTCGACTACCTCGGTCTGAAACAGGCCGACACCGGCGTCGGGCTGCTCTGGGGAACGGCGAATCTGTTCTCGCATCGGCGGTACATGGCCGGAGCCGCAACGAATCCGGACCCCGACGTTTTCGCCTATGCAGCGGCCACGGTCAAGACGTGCATCGATGCGACGCACCGGCTGCAGGGCGAAAACTACGTGCTGTGGGGCGGACGCGAAGGCTACGAGACGCTGCTCAATACGGATCTCGGCCGCGAGCTCGACCAGCTTGGTCGTTTCCTCAGCCTGGTGGTCGAGTACAAGCACAAAATCGGTTTCAAGGGCACGATCCTCGTCGAGCCGAAGCCGCAGGAGCCGACGAAGCATCAGTATGATTTCGACGTCGCTGCCGTTTATGGCTTTCTGCGGCGCTACGGCCTCGAAAACGAAGTCAAGGTCAACATCGAGAACGGCCATGCCGTACTCGCCGGGCATTCGTTCGAGCACGAGCTGGCGCTCGCCCACGCACTGGGCATTTTCGGTTCGATCGACATGAACCGAAACGACTATCAGTCCGGCTGGGACACCGATCAGTTTCCAAACAACGTACCGGAGACGACGCTCGCCTACTATCACATTCTGCGCAACGGCGGATTTACCACCGGGGGGACCAACTTCGATGCGAAGCTTCGGCGCCAGTCTATCGAGCCGGTGGATCTGCTGATCGGTCATGTTGGCGCTATGGACTGCTGTGCACGCGCATTGAAGGCGGCCGCGAAGATGCTCGCCGACGAGGCACTCGAAGCACCGCTGCGCAGTCGCTACAGTGGCTGGGAGAGCCCCGAGGCCCGCAGGATGCTGGCGGGCGAAACTTCGCTCGAGGCGATCGAAGCGCATGTCCGGGACGCGAACCTGAATCCACAGCCTGTCTCGGGCCGGCAGGAGCACCTGGAAAGCATCGTAAACCGTTACGTGTGAGGCAGCGCCCTGCGCGGCCTCGAAAAAATCGCGTGTCACCGCGCGGCGGCCACTTGTGCGCCAAGCGTGTGTATGGCCTTAAGCCGGTGCGGCGCCCTGCGTATTGACATAGAGCGCATACAAAGACTGGCTCGCCGTCATGAACAGCCGATTTCGCTTCGGCCCGCCGAAAGCGACGTTCGCACAGCCCTCGGGCAGGCGTATTCGACCGATCAGCTCACCGGCAGGATTCCACACGGTGACGCCGCTATAGCCGAGGGCCGAATTACTCGAGCACCAGAGGTTGCCATAAACATCCGCGCGCACGCCGTCGGTGCGACAAGGCACACCGTCAACGACGAATTCGGCAAATTGGCGCAGGTTAGAGGTCCGTCCATTCGCACCCACGTCGCAGACCTGCAGGCTGCCGGCACTGACAACGTAGAGCATCTCGTAGTCGGGCGAGAAGGCGAGACCGTTCGGCGGTCCTGGCAGCGAGTCGGCGTCGATTGCGAGCGCGACACGGCCGCGCTGATCGACGCGGTAGACGTTGGTCGGCAGTTGCCGTTCAGCCGAGCCGATACCCACGGCCTGCCCGACTCGCGGGTTTAGCAATCCCTGCGGGTTGCTGGCACCGCCGGGGGCATCCGGCGCGCCTTCGTACAGCGAGCCGCCGAAAGGCGGGTCGGTGAACCAGTAGCTGCCATCGGGATGCGGCGCGATGTCATTCGGTGAGTTCAGCGGCGTGCCGTCGTAGGCATCGGCAATGACGGTCACGCTGCCGTCGAGTTCGTAACGCACGATACGACGTGTCAGATGTTCGCACGATAATTGCCGGCCCTGAAAGTCGAACGTATTGCCGTTGCTGTTATTCGACGGCGCCCGAAATACGCTGACGCGACCGTCGTCCTCGAGCCAGCGCAACTGCCGATTGTTCGGAATGTCGCTCCAGACCAGATAACGACCCTGACTCGACCAGGCGGGACCTTCGGCCCAGAGCGCTCCCGTCCACAGTCTCAGAATCGGCGAATTGAACTGGCGCAGCGCATTGAAGGAGGGATCGACGGCCAGCACATCGGGATCCGGATAGGGCTGCGGCGGTGCACCCGGTGAGAAATCCCGCGGCGGTGCAGACACAATCGATCGCGGCTCGGCCGTGGTCGCGCGCTGGGCGCTCAACAGCGACGGTGTCAGCGCAATGGAGCCGGCCAGCGCAGCACTGCGAAGCAGGCCTCGGCGCGTGAGGTGATCACGCGGTTGTTGCATGTTGTTGGGTTTCATCGTTCGCTTCCTCGTCAGACGCAGTATCCGTCACTCAGGCCGGTTCGCTCGAGCACTCCACGCGCGGCGCAGCGTGCACATCCTACCAAGTGACGGCAGCCAGCGGCCCGCTTCTGGTTTCAGCGCCCCTGCCACGGGATTCTCTGCGCGGCCGAAGCAAGCGCTCCCAGGGGGATATCGAACGGTGATTGAACGGTGAACAAACCGGGTTCGCCGCGGGCTTGCTTACTCACAGGGGTGCTCGTGATCCCGGCCGCGGCAATGCTCGATGCAACTGCACGGAGCGGCGCGGATTGCGATCGGGTCTGCCTTGCCGGCTTCCTGGATGCCTACGCTGAAGCGTTCGCCGCGCGCGATCCGGCGCGCTTATCGGTTGCCGCAGACGTCAGATTCACCGAAAACGGCCGCGAGCTCGCACTCGGCGACGGCGCCTGGCAAACGGCCGGTGCGCTGATCGCCTATCGCGACGATCTGCTCGATCCGGTGACCGGCGGAGCCGCAAGACTAACGGCATACCGCGAGGGCGACAGCATCGCGCAGCTTTTCGTGCGCCTGGCCGTCGCGGATCGACGCATCACCGAAATCGAAACGATCGTCGTTCGCAGCGGCGACGTGGGATGGTTTGCGCCGGAGAACCTCGAGCGGCTGTCCGATGTCTTCGCAACGCCGCTCGACGCCGCCGCACGGCATTCACGCGAAGCGCTCATTGCCGCCGCACGCGCCTATTTCACGGCGGTCGAAACCGAGGGCACGCCCGGGTTCGTGCCAGCACCGTTCGCACCGGGCATGAACCGTATCGAGAACGGGCTGCAGACAACCAACGTCCGGCAGAACGCATTATCGGAGCGCCACACATGGAGCGCCGATCAGCAGCTCGAGCGCGCAGCTTACCGGGGCACCGTCATCCCGGATCGACGCTATCCAATCGTCGACACCGAGCATGGCAGCGTGCTTGCGCTTGCCGTATTCCGTTTCGCAAGCGGAGCAGGCATTCAGGCCGCGGAAATCTTCAAAGTGACGGACGGTGAGTTACGCGAGATCCGCGCGATACTGCGCAACCTGCCCGAAGGTGGCGACACAGGCTGGCCGGCCACGCCTCCATTGCCGCGGTATGAAGTGAAACGCGCAACGGGAGCAATCACGATTGACGGAAATCCGGACGATCCGGCGTGGTCCGGCGCATCCCCCGCGGTCACGCTGCAATTTCTCTGGGACGATCAAACCGGTGCAAAGCAGCAAACTTACGTGCAACTGCTTCGGGACGATAAGGCGCTCTACGCCGCCTTTCGTGCCGACGATGCCGATATCAGCGCTCAATTCACCAACAGAGACGACGCGACTTTCCTGGACGACGCGGTCGAAATCTTCATCAATCCGGCGCGCGACCAGGAGGCCGTGTATTACGGGTTCGAGATGAACGCACGGGGCATTCTTTACGACTATCTGAATTACGAAAGCCGTACGCTGTTCGGTCGTTTCGACGCAACCGGCGTCGAGGTCGGGGTCATGCTGCAAGGGACACTGAACGATCCTGACGACGTCGACGACGGCTGGACGCTCGAAATCGCCATTCCATGGGAGAATTTCGAGCGCCTGTCGCGCCGACCCATGCAAGGGCCAGGCCGAACACGGGCCAGCTGCAGAAACCGGCGTCAATGCGTCATCGAGTACATGACGACGTTGGCACCGAAGCGCAGCGCCAGGTTCGCCTTGTCGGCCGGATACCGCGGATCGTCGGCCCACTGCCAGGCGTCAGCGACATCGTTATTGTGTGCAATCAGCACCATGAGCCGACCCTCGTCGTCGAATACGCCACGCCAGTTTGGCTTCGCGCCGTCTCTTCCCATGAATCCGTAGCTCCCGCGAAGTACGGCACCGGCATTCGGAATTTGCGTATCGATCATTTGCGGCAGATTGAAGACGCTGTGGAAGACCGCTTCCTCCGCCGAGAGCTCGACAATCGGCCGATCCGGGAACACGCGATTCAGGCCTTCCTCGAAGACGGCCAGGTTCCGACTACCGAAGAAACTGTCGCAGAACAGAAATCCGCCACGCAGCAGGTATTCGCGCAGGTCCGCGGCCATCTGGTCCGTCAGCTGCCAGGCCCGGGCAAGGCCGACGATGATAAACGGGTAATAGAATACATCCCCGCGATCTTCCAGATTGATCGGCTGCTCGACGCCACGAACATTCGTCCTTGTGAAGCGGCGGATCATCTCGATCAGCTTCCGGTCTCCCTTCGGGTAATCGTCGGTCCAGCCGGTGTTGCCCTGTCGCCAGTCACCGCCAAAACCGAAAGATCCGCTCGGATACATCAGGCGACCGATCACGAGTTCGCCCGGAACGTCCCAGTCGGCAGGCAGGGGTGCTTCGGTCGATGCGCCCTCGAAGCTCGGATATACGCGGAACGCTCGCTGCGCCCAGGCACCCGCGGCGATCAGCAGCGAGACGATAAGCGCAACTGCGGTGCTGCGACAGGCAAGTAGTTTTCCGCGACTGGCTGGCATACCGTTCCCTGTATTTACTCCCCGCATCCTATCCGGGCGGCTCAGACCGCATCACGCGTCAGTGTGCCGTCAATGGTTCGCATGATGCCGCGCGGATTTGCATCGCGCAGCTCGGGAGGCAGCATTTCTTCCGGGAACCCCTGGTAGCAGACAGGCCGCGCAAAACGTAACACGGCTGCCGTGCCGACTGACGTAAACCTGGCATCCGTCGTCGCCGGATAAGGGCCGCCGTGATTCATCGCCGGGCTGACCTCGACACCTGTCGGAAATCCGTTGACGATGAGTCGTCCCGCGAATCGTTCGGCGGCCGCCATCAGCGCGCCGGCCGCGGCGATGTCGGATTGCGTCCCGTGGAACGTAGCTGTCAGCTGGCCTTCGATCGATCTCGCACACGCCAGCATTTCTTCCTCGCTGTCGGCCAGAACCACGATTGCGAATGGACCGAATACTTCGGTCGCGAGTTCCGGATGCGCGAGAAAGTGCTTCGCATCGGTCGTCGCAACACTCGCGCCGGCATTGACGCCCTTACCCGCGGCAGGCGCAGCAGCCTCTGCCGCGATCGACACACCTTCGATCGCAGTAACCGTCATGCGACTGCGCTCGAACGCATCGAGAATATCGACACTCAGCATAGTGCCGCTGGCGACCTGGCCGACGGCGGCTACCAACGCCGCGACGAAGCCGTCCGAATTCCTGTCGCGAATAGCGAATACGAGGCCGGGCTTGGTACAGAACTGTCCGGTACCAAGCGTAAACGAGCCGACCAGATTCTCGGCGATCTCGGCAGCTCGTTCCTCGAGCGCGCCCGGCAACAGGAAAACCGGATTGACGCTGCTCATCTCGCCAAACACCGGAATCGGATTCGGTCTGCCCGATGCTGCGTCGAACAGTGCGCGGCCTGCCCGGTGCGAGCCGGTGAAGCCGACGGCCGCTGTCGCCGGATGTCTGACGAGCGCGACGGCAATCGACGGACCTCCGTGCACGAGAGAGAAGACACCCGCCGGCAGAGCGCAGATTTCTGCGGCGCTGGCAATCGCCCGGCCAACGAGTTCGCCGGTGCCCGGATGCGCGGGGTGTGCCTTGACGACGACGGGACAGCCAGCCGCGAAAGCCGACGCGGTGTCGCCGCCTGCCGTCGAGAACGCCAGCGGAAAATTGCTGGCACCAAAGACAACGACCGGGCCAATCGGCTTCAGCATGCGGCGGATGTCAGGACGAGGTACAGGCTGACGCTCCGGTAGTGCCGTGTCGATCCTGGCATCGACCCATGATCCCTCGCGCACGACTTCGGCAAACAGGCGCAGTTGCCCGCAGGTGCGGCCGCGTTCACCGGAAATGCGCGCACCGGGCAGGCCCGATTCGGCGACTGCGCGCTCGATCAGCACATCGCCGAGCGCTTCGATCTCACTGGCGATCGTATCGAGAAAATCGGCGCGCTCATTGGCTGAGCGTCGCTGAAAGTCATCGAAGGCTGCGGCAGCGGCGGCCAGTGCACAATCCGCCACCTCCGTTGAAGCCTCGTAAAACAGGGGCTCGAGAATCGCACCGGTCGCCGGATTGAATGCCGTAAACGTTGTGCCGCTGGTTTCAACGGCGGCGCCGGCGATCAGGCTTGTGCCATTAAGGATCATAGAGTCTCCGTGGTCCCTGAGCTGTTCCTTTCCGCGTGAGTCCGTCGCTACGCAACCGTGTTCTGCAATGTGCCGACAGGCTCTATCGTGATGTCGATAGTATCGCCGTGCCGGAGCGTGAACGCATCGGGCGGCACGATGCCGGTACCGGTCATCAGGTAAGCACCGTACGGAAACTCATTG
>JASFSB010000100.1:0-6904 GCA_050114615.1 Gammaproteobacteria bacterium | reverse complement strand
AACATTCTCGAAGCGCAATCCGTCGGCCGGGTCCGTGCCCTCGGTCAGATCGCCGCCGATTCGCGAAGCGGGCTGCTCCAGATACTCGTACAGATTGGACAGGTACAGGTTGTCCTCATACATGCCGCCTATCGAGCTCAGGATCGCGGATACCGCGGACTGTCCCTGCTTGAAGACGATGAGGTACATCGTCATCTCGCCGATCGAGATGACACCGACGATTGTCGAGTATGCGATCCAGGCGTACGCCGCATAGAACGCGCCGCTGCTGAGCAGCGACAACAGGAAGCCCCACGTGTCCCGACGAACGGTGATTTGCCGCTCTTCTTCATACAGCTTCCTGAATATGTCCCGGTAGCGACCGAGCAGTCGTTCGCCAAGATTGAAAAGCTGTACCTCCTTCGCGTGATCCTCGCGAGCAAGCACAATCTCCAGATACATCAGCATGCGCCGTTCCTGGGATCGCCACCTGAAGACCCGAAACTTCTCCCCGGAGAATTTAACTTCGGAAAGGAACACCGGTATACCGGCAAGCACGAGAACGATGACTGCCCAGACGGAGAACTGGACGAGCAACGCAGCATAGCCGATCAGAGAAATGGCATTGCGCGCCAGCGAAAAGGTCGCATTGACGAGGCCCAGCGGGCGGCTGGAGGCTTCCTGGCGAGCTCGATTGAGTTTGTCGTAGAACTCCGAATCCTCGAACTGCGACAGCTCGAGCGTCAACGCCTTCTCGAGGATCATCGTATTCACGCGCTGGCTGAGCAAAACGCGCAACAGCGACCTGCAGAAATCGATGCCGCGCTGCGCACCCATCAGCGCGATGACGATCAGGCCTTCGATTCCAACGAGCCAAAGCACATTGCCGTAATCCGCAGTGCCCTGCGCTTCGTATTGCCCGATCGCTCCAACGACTGCATCGACGATCAGCTGACCGACTTTGGCAGCCGCCGCGGGCAGCAGACCGGCCGCTATGGTCGCAACGGCCATCACGATCGTCAGCGTCCGGTGCGTGGACCAGACGAGCCTGATTGCCTGACGTGTATACGACGCGAAAGCCGCATAGTTGCGCCAATTCACGCCGTCAGTGCTTTTGTCCATCGGTATCTGCGAGCGCCGTGTCAAGTCCTGGCGAACCAGGCTCAGGCGTGTTATCAAGTAGCCCCATTTCGTCGACGCAGGCCACAGTGGCATCGCTACCTGACCCGCACGCGATCTTCAGTCTACTCGTGACCGTGCTCGCGCTCTATGCGTTCACGCGAGACAAGGTTCCTCTGGAGGCGTCTTCGCTCGCGGTACTGATTGTTCTCGTCGCCGTATTTCAACTGTTCCCATACGCGCCGGATGGCACCCGTCTTGCGCCGTCACGATTTTTCGAAGGCTTCGGAAACGAAGCGCTGATCACGATTTGTGCGCTATTGGTCGTCGGCAAGGGTCTGGAAACGACGGGGGCGCTGCAACCGGTTGCCGCTTCACTCGCGCGCGCCTGGCTGGCGAATCCAACGGTGGCCACGCTCGTAACACTGATTGCGAGCGCCGTGCTCAGCGCGTTCGTAAACAACACACCGGTCGTTGTGATGCTGTTGCCCATGCTGATCGGTGTCGCGGTTCGCACGAAGACGCCTCCGTCGTCCGTTCTGATGCCGGTCGGATTTGCGACACTGCTCGGGGGCATGGGGACGTCAATCGGGACATCGACCAATCTGCTGGTTGTGCAGCTCGCTGATGATCTCGGCGTGCGGCGATTCGAGATGTTCGACTTCGCGCTGCCTGTCGTCATCGTCGGCACGCTCGGCATGCTCTATCTGTGGCTCATCGCGCCGCGACTATTGCCGGCTCGCAAGCCACCGTTGTCCGATACTGCTGCACGTGTTTTCGATGCAGTCTTCCATATCAATGAAGACAGTGCCGCCTGCGGCAAGACGTTTTCCCAGGTGCTCAGCCTGACGAACAACCAGATGCGCGTCGAACGTATCGAGCGTGGTGAGGGTCTGTCAGTCGCGAAACTACCTTCCGTGAATATTTCTGCCGGGGATCGCCTGGCGGTGCGCGACACGCCGGAACGGCTGAAGGAATACGAGCAGCAGTTGGGCGCGACGATGCACAGTGACCCGCTGAGCAGCGGCGTCGACACGATGACGATAAACGCGGCAGAGCAGGAGCATATCGCCGAGGTAGTCGTGACGCGTGGTTCGATGCTGCACAAATCGACGCTTTCGGCCACCCGTTTCGCACAGCGCACCGGACTGATGCCGCTCGCATTGCACCGCGCCCGCTCCGATGTCGGTGAAGAACAGCACAGTCACATCGGACTCGTGACGCTGCGCGCCGGGGACGTCGTGCTGGTTCAGGGGACCCAGAGCAGACTCGATCAACTCAAGCGATCAGCACAGGCGCTCGTGCTCGACGGCACGATCGACCTGCCGCGCACCAACCGCTCGCATCGTGCGCTCGGCATCATGGTTTTCGTCGTGCTCGCGGCAGCCCTGGGACTCATGCCGATATCTGTGAGTGCACTGGTCGGTGTCGGGCTCATGCTCGCCACGCGCTGTCTGACCTGGCGGGAGGTCGGCGGCTCGATCTCCGCACCGGTCGTCATGATCGTGGTGACCAGTCTTGCGCTCGGTCTGGCGCTCGTTGAAACCGGCGGCGCAACATTCATCGCCCAGGGCTTCGTCAGCGTATTTCGGATTTTCCCCACACCGATGATTCTCAGCGGACTCATGCTGGTCATGGCAGTCATGACGAACGTCGTCTCGAATAACGCGGCCGGCGTCATTGGAACGCCGATCGCGATTCAGGTCGCGCGCGAACTCGGTGTTTCACCCGAACCTTTCGTTCTCGCCGTGATCTTCGGCGCCAACATGAGCTACGCGACACCATTCGGTTATCAAACCAACCTGCTGCTCCTGTCTGCCGGTGGTTACCGCTTCGCGGATTTCATGCGCGCCGGTATCCCGCTGACGCTGATCATGTGGCTCGGATTTTCGATCCTGCTCCCGCTGCTGTATCCGCTGTAACTGCGTCCGCCGCGCTTGACCCGCGCCACACGTGCGGCGATACTCCCTGCCCATGCAAACGCAGACCCAACCCGTTTCCCGATCAGTTCGCTGGTGGCGCTGGCCGCAGCGAAGTGGGTAATGGTGTCTCGCGCAGCTAGATAAGCACCGCCGAACAACGGCAGAGTCAGCAAAGCCCGTCTTCGTACAGGAAGATGGGCTTTTTTATTGGCTGCACTAAACTTTTGGCGATACGCCGGGAAACTCTGAATCAGGAATGGACCAATGGAAGCGCCTTTTGACATAGCGGCCGACCTGGATACTCCGGTGTCGGCATACCTGAAGCTCCACGCTTTCAAGCCGCGGTTTCTGCTCGAAAGCGTCGAGAGCGGCGAGCGACTGGCAAGGTACTCGTTTCTCGGGCTCGGCGAAGCCGTCCGGCTCGTCGTCGAGGCGGAGCGGGTGCTGCTGAATGGCAATGAGGAACCGGCTCCCGGCAACGCGGACGACTGGCTTGCATTGATGCGGCGCGCGCTGGCGATGGCGCCCGAGCTGACCCCGCTCATCGACGGCAACCCCTTCTCCGGCGGCCTTGTCGGTGCAACCGGTTATGACACCGTGCGGTACTTCGAGCGTATTCCGCCTCATCGACAAACGCTCGAGGGCCTGCCGCTGGCCGCATACGTCGCGCCGACATCGGTGCTCGTCTTCGATCACCTGAGCCGGCGTGTCGCACTGCTGCACGCCGGTGACGAGCGCGAGCGTCAGCAGCTGCGCCAGGAAATCATCGCGGCGCTGCGCGGCGCTGTGAACCTGCCGCACAGCGGCACTGATCTGAGCCCGGCAATACCGAGCATCGAGGCAGCCGGGTTTTGCGATGCCGTGGACAACAGCAAGCGACACATCGCGGCCGGTGACATCTATCAAATCGTGCTGTCGGTTCGCTTCAGCGGTGAAACGAACATCAATCCGTTTGAAACGTACCGCGGCCTGCGATTACTGAATCCCTCTCCGTACATGTATTTCTTCGAACTCGATGCGCTGAAGGTCGCGGGATCGTCCCCTGAAGCACTCGTAAAACTCGAACACGGTCATGCATCGCTGCGGCCGATTGCCGGCACGCGTCCGCGCGGCGCGACCCCCGGGCGCGATGCAAGTCTCGAACGGGAATTGCTGGCCGATCCGAAGGAGAATGCAGAACACGTGATGCTCGTCGACCTTGCGCGCAACGACCTCGGCCGGGTCGCGCGACGCGGAACGGTGCATGTCGATCCGTATCGAAAGATCGAACGCTACAGTCATGTCATGCATATCGTCAGCGGCGTTCAGGGCGAACTGAACAAGCAGCGCGACGCATTTGATCTCTTCGCGGCGACTTTTCCCGCGGGTACGCTGGTCGGCGCGCCCAAGGTTCGTGCCATGCAGCTGATCGCCGAACAGGAACCAATGAGCCGAGGCCTGTATGGCGGAACTGTCGGATACTTCGCGAAGAACGGCAACATGGATCAGGCAATCACGATTCGGACGATGGTATTCAATGGGAGTGAATACAGCTTTCAGGCCGGTGCCGGGATCGTTGCCGACAGCGTGCCGGTCAACGAGCACAACGAAGTGCTGGCCAAAAGCGCGATTCTGCGTCATGCACTGGAACTTGCGAGAGAGGGGCTATGAGCGCGCGCATACTGCTAATCGATAATTACGATTCGTTCACTTACAACCTCGTGCAGGCGTTTCTGATGCTCGATGCCGAGGTTCTCGTCTATCGCAACGATGCCATCACGACACAGGAAGCACGTAAGCTGGATGCGACGCATCTCGTCATCTCACCAGGTCCGGGGCGACCGACGGACGCCGGGTGTTCCGTGGAAATGATTGCGGAATTCGCCGGAGATATTCCCCTCCTGGGCGTGTGTCTCGGCCATCAGTGTCTCGTGGAACATTTCGGTGGGGAAATCGTCGCAGCCAGCGAGCTGATGCACGGCAAGACGTCGCTCATCACGCATGACGGCAAGGGCATTTACGCCGGCCTGCCCAATCCACTGGAAGTCGGGCGGTATCATTCGCTCGCTGCCGAACGTGAGCATATTCCGAAGGTGCTCAGCGTCACGGCGACAACGGACGATGGAGAAATTATGGGTGTACGCCATCAGGCCATTGAAGCCGAAGGCGTGCAGTATCACCCCGAAAGCGTCCTGACTCCGGACGGGCCGCGATTACTGGAGAACTTTCTTTACCCCGAACGCAGGCAGTAGCGCGCAATGAGTATCGACACAAAGGCAGTTCTCGGTCAGCTGCTCGAAGGCGAGTCACTCGACGAGGCAACGGCGAAATCGCTGCTGCACCTGCTCGGTGCCGGGCAGGTTGAACCGGCGCTCGCCGGCGCGCTGCTCGCTTCCCTGCGCATGAAGGGCGAGACTGCAGCGGAGATCCGTGGGTTTGCGCTCGGGATGCGCGAACTCGCTCGCCGGCCGCTGCTGCCGCACGGTGATCACGTCGATGTCGTCGGTACCGGGGGCGACGGTTCCGGCAGCCTGAACCTGTCGACGGGAAGCGCCTTGCTCGCCGCAGCCTGCGGCGCTTCGGTCGTCAAGCATGGCAATCGTTCGATTTCGAGCCAGTCCGGCAGCGCCGATGTGCTGATGAGTCTGGGGCTGCCGTTACCACTGGACGAACACGCCAGTGGCGAATGTCTGGCTCAGTGCGGATTCACGTTTTTGTTCGCGCCGCATTATCACCCGGCAATGCAATACATCGCGCCGGTGCGGGCCGCGCTCGGCGCGCGCACAGTCTTCAACATTCTCGGCCCGCTCACGAATCCGGCCGAGCCGCCGTATCACGTCATCGGCGCATACAGCGAGCAGGTGGCGCAGCTGATAGCGCAAACGCTTGCGGGGATGCCGATAAAGCGTGCGTTTGTCATCCACGGAGCGGATGGCTGGGATGAGGCGACACCGCTCGGCACGTTCGTGTGTTTCGATGTGGGCGAGGATCGCGTAATGCGAACCGTGCGGGACCCGCTCGACGCCGGCATCGAACGTTGTGTCGCCGATGAGCTTCGGGGAGGCACGCCCGATGAGAACTGCAGGCGATTGCGCGGTGCGCTTGCCGGAGGCGATACGCCGGCGCATCGCGACGCGCTGTCGCTCGGTGCGGCGCTGGCTCTGGAGGTAACCGGGCAGGCCACGTCAATGGCCGATGGCGTCGCGCAGGCACGGGCGGCCCTGGAGTCAGGCAAAGGCACTGCGTTGCTCGAACGACTCTCAACGTTCTCCGCGCAGACATGAAGCGCCGCGACTTTCTCGGTGAAATGGCCACGCGCAGCCGCGAGCGCGTGCGCCTGGCACGCGCACGGGAATCCGAAGCGGCGCTGCAGAGCCGAGCTCTGGCGGCGCCGTCACCACCGCCGCTGTCGCTCGACGACTTCGATGTCATCGCCGAGTTGAAACTGCGCTCGCCGGCCGTCGGTGAGCTGCAGGCACTCTCGTTCGATAAAGTGGCCCGGATCTCCGCCTATGCCCGCGGCGGCGCCTGTGCCGTGTCTGTGCTGACCGAACCGAGCGAATTTCACGGCGAGCTTGCAGACCTGAGCGAGGCAGCGGCCACGCTGCACGATTTCGACGTGCCCGCAATGCGCAAGGATTTTCTCACCGACCCGTATCAGTTGCTCGAAGCACGCGCAGCCGGCGCCGGCGGCGCTCTCGTCATCGTTACGATGCTCGAAGACGCGACCGTCGCCGAGTTGCTCGCGTGTGCCCGCGAGCTGGGGCTGTTCGT
Source organism: Gammaproteobacteria bacterium (assembly GCA_050114615.1). GTDB lineage: Bacteria > Pseudomonadota > Gammaproteobacteria > Steroidobacterales > Rariloculaceae > JAHEEO01. The sequence continues at coordinate 131 of JASFSB010000100.1, read as the reverse complement.
CCTACTCGAGGGCTTCGACAGCAGGGATCTCGAACGCATCGACCGGTTGACCGAACATGCCGATCCAACGATGGTTCTCGCTGGCATCAACTGCCGGGACCTGCGCAACCTGCAGGTCGACTTTGCGCGCT
>JASFSB010000099.1:0-6951 GCA_050114615.1 Gammaproteobacteria bacterium | reverse complement strand
ATTCAAACTGATCGAGTTTGGCGACCTTGCTGCGCTCGAGGCTGCCATCACACCGCACACCGTCGGTTTTCTCGTGGAACCGATCCAGGCCGAAGCCGGCATCATCGTTCCGAAGGACGGATTCCTGTCCGGCGCTAAGCGGCTGTGCGCATCCAACGACGTGCTCTTCATGCTCGATGAGATTCAAACCGGACTCGGACGCACGGGAAAGCTCTTCGCACATCAGCACGAAGCAGGCGCAACGCCGGACGTCATGATGATTGGCAAAGCGCTCGGCGGCGGCGTGTATCCCGTCTCCGCTGTTCTCGCGCGTGCCGATGTGATGGCCGTGCTGCGACCCGGCACGCACGGCAGCACTTTCGGCGGTAATCCGCTCGCCGCAGCGGTTGCTCAGCGAGCCATCGAGGTCCTGCTCGATGAGCGGCTCGCCGAGCGCGCGGCGCTGACAGGTCACGATCTCTTCGGCCGACTTCGGGCCGGAGATTTCCCCTGCGTTCACGATATCCGCGGTCGCGGCCTGCTCGTCGGCATCGAGATCAGGCGCACGATGGGGACGGCGCGGGCGTATTGCGAGCGCCTGCTCGAGCTCGGAATACTGTGCAAGGATACTCACGAGCAGGTCATTCGACTCGCGCCGCCACTAACGCTCGAACGCGAGCACGTGGATTGGCTCGTGGATCGAATCGCGGAAGCGTTTGGCGCCAGGCACTGACCTCTTCCAACAGTCCGCGCAGTGCTCCGAACACGACCGACGCACGTGCACTCAATGGTGCCGGCAGCGCTGCGGTTTCCGGCATCCCGGCCGGCGCGATCATGCTTTACTCCGTCACGCTCGCCAACGGCGGTCGTGGCTCACCCGGTCTTACACTGCGGTATCGGATGCGTATCGAATAAAATCGAAATTGCGCAGCCAGCCCCACCACAGGATCAGGGCGGCGACGCCGGCGACAGCCAGCGAGATTCCAAGTGGCAGCAGACTGGGTGTCGATATCGTACTCAGTCCCGCCGTCGCGATCGCGCCAACGAGAAACTGATTGATCGCAAACAACGCTGACACGGCGCCAGCGTTCTCGCGAAAATGGCTCATGGTCTTCGCGACGGTATTTGCGAATACGAATCCGATTCCGAATGCGTATACCGTCGTCGCGGCAACGAGCGCCACCACACCCGCATCGATGATACAAACGAACAATGACAGCAGACCACCGACCGCGAGACAAACCGTTCCGAAACCGATCATCCCGGATATTCCGCGAACGACGACCAGCCGACCGTTCGTAAAGGAACCTATCGCTGCACCGAACATCACGATCGAGAAGCTGATCCCCTGGATTCCCGGCGTCAGACCGAAGTAATCGACAAAAACGACCGACGATGTCGAAACGAAGGTGATAACGCCGACGAAGCCAAGTCCCGTGCACATCATGTAACCGATCGCGCCGGGGTTTTTGAGCACGAGACCATACGTACGAATGCCCGCCAATATGCCGGTGCCCCGATGCGTTCGTACCCGCGGCAGAAACGCGATCGTCAACAGCAATGCCAGTAATCCAACGCCGCTTTGCACCCACAACACTGCCGGCCAGTAGTTGAAACTCGCGATGAATCCGCCCAGCAGCGGCGCGAGCACCGGCGCCGTAAAGATGAAAATCGCGGTCCAGGACAACATGCGAGACGCCTGCTCCCCGCTCCAGCGATCGAGAATGATGGCTCGAGTCAGCACCATCGTCGAAGAACCTGCAAAACCCTGGAGCACTCGTGCGGCAATGAGCGGGCCGAGCCCCGAGGACAACGCCGCGAGCAATCCGGCGAGCGCGTAAATAGCCAGGCCCAGACACAGCACCGGCTTGCGGCCGTACCGGTCCGAAAGCGGGCCAAAGAGTACGCTGCCGAGGGAAAATCCCATCAGCAGCGCCGTCATCGTCAGCTGTACAGATCCGGAATCGATGCCGAGCCCGCCGGCGATGATCGACAGGGACGGCACATAGACGTCATTGGAAAACGGTCCCAGACAAGCCAGCAATCCAAGTCCGGGTACGAGCCAGGTGAACCGCGCAGGCTCGTCCATTCAGAAATCAGCCAGACGCCTCTTCACGACGCCGCTCGACGTATTCGTGAAGATTATTCTGTTTGAAATTCAATTCAGGATGCAGCTCCTGCAGCGTCAAAGACAAAGCGAGCGGATGAGAATCGAATGCGTCTTTGCAATATTCGCGCAACGCCGCGAACAATGACTCGCCGACCTGTCTACGAATATCGAGCGGCCGGCCGAATCCCAGCAGCGCCGTCACGTGAATGTAGGCGTTATCCGGTGAACAGTCGGCGATTCGATAGTTATCGATGCACTGTGCGCGCACGCGTATACCGCCCAAAGGAAAGACCCCGGAAGCAAGAGCAGTGTCGTAGAGCTTGTCCAGCAGGCCATCGACAGCGAGTATTGCTTCGGTATTAGCAGAGTATTCGACGTATAAGTGCGGCATGGTGCCAGGAAGCCGGGGAATTGCTTCAATGGGAAACGTCCAGCATGCTAAGTTGGGGCTCAAAGCAATGTCAATGTCGTGCATATCCTGATCTTCATCGCTGTGTTTCTCGCTTTACTCATCGGTCCGGGCATCTGGGTAAAGACAGTGATGGCACGCTATCGCATACCGGCAAATCGGTATGGCAGCACCGGAGCGCAGACGGCGCTTGCCCTCCTCGAGCGCGCCGGAGTAACGAACGTCAGCGTCGAAGTGACCGAGCTGGGCGACCACTACGATCCGAACGACAAAGCCGTAAGGCTGTCTGAATCGAACCATGCGGGCTGCTCGCTCACTGCTCTGACGGTGGCAGCCCACGAGGTCGGGCACGCCATTCAGGATGCCCGCGGCTACCGCCCACTGCGGATGCGCACACGCCTGGTGCGTTGGCTGCAACCGATCGAGAAGATCGGTGCCGGGTTACTGATGTTCGCACCCCTGAGCATACTGCTGACGCGTTCGCCGGTCGCCGGTCTGGCCACCGTGCTCGGCGGCGTTGCCGTCCTCGGTTCCGGCATCATCGTGCACGCGCTGACACTGCCCACGGAATTCGACGCGAGCTTTTCGCGGGCGCTGCCGCTGTTATCCGAAACCGGCACACTGCGTCGCGAAGATATGCGCAACGCGCGGCGACTGCTGCTCGCGGCGGCCTTGACATATGTGTCTGCAGCGTTGCAAAGCCTGCTGAATATCGGTCGCTGGTGGGCCATTCTGCGACGATAGCCGACATTAAGGCTTATTCAGATACGCGCGTGCAGATCTGAGGTATATTTCGGGCAGCTGCAACAAAATTTCCGGCGCCTCGCGCCGTCGAAATCCTTAAAATACGTTTCGCAGCTCGACAGATTTTATGGACATTTCTACACTCGTTTCAATTAAGGCCCTCGTCCCCGAGGATGCACTCAGTGCAAGCCTGCTGGGCACCGAGCGCCAGGGCCATGGCGCCCGCATTCGCGAAGACGGTCTGATCGTGACGATCGGCTACGTCGTGCATGAAGCAGAGCAACTTTGGATTTCGTCCGCCGATGGAGTCACGGTTCCAGGCTTTGTGGTCGGCTACGATTTCGACAGCGGTCTGGGGCTCGTCAAGCCGTCGATGCCTCTCGAGGGACCGACCATTGCGTTCGGCTCCGCGCATGCGCTCAGGATCGGGGAACAGGTCGTCGTAGCGGGCAGTCAAAGCAGTGACGTGATCGACGCGAAGGTCGTCGCTAAGCAGGAGTTTGCAGGTCGCTGGGAATATTTGCTCGATGAGGCGGTATTCACTGCGCCGCACCACGAGAGCTGGTCCGGTGCCGCGCTGATCAACGACCGCGGCGAACTGTGCGGCATCGGTTCACTGGTGATTCAGGGATTCGACCTGCACGGCCTGCGCACGACGGTCAACATGTTCGTGCCCACGGAGCTCATCGAACCGATCATCGACGAAGTCTGCGAGCATGGCCGCCGACTGTCGCCGCCAAGGCCGTGGCTGGGCATGCTCGTGCGCGACGATCAGGAGAAGCTCATGGTCGAAGGCGTCTATCCGGACTGTCCTGCGCACAAAGCGGGACTGCGCGCCGGTGACGTAATTTTGCGCGTCGATGACTTACCGGTTGACGATCTGGCCGATATGTTTCGGACCATATGGAGTCTCGGCAGTGCGGGGGTCGATATACCGATGAGCATCCTGCGAGACACCAGGCGGCTCGAGAAGGTCGTGCATTCGACCGATCGCGTCGCGTTCCAGCGAATCGGAACGGTTCAATAGCCCCTCATCAAGACACAGGCGCCACCGGTTGATGAACCGGTGACGCCTGCGTTCCAATTAACCGATGTCGTTGTCCGGATCGCGGTCTGAAGCTTTTATTCAGCTGCAGCCCGATACGGTCGGTGACAGCCACCACAGGTTCCACCGATGTCTCCCGCAAGCTCCTTCGCGCCGGCGAAGTTACCGCTTTGAGCAGCATTCGCCACGGCGGTTACCGCATCAACGGTCGCCTGGGCCTTCTCCTCGAAATCCGCCATGTTAGTCCAGATATCCGGAACTGACCGACTGCCGGCCGGGATGCCCTCAGTTTCGAAGCCTTCCGTGATCATGCCGGTCAGCGTCACGAGATCGGCGGCCGCCTTCGTGAAGGCGGCCTGGTCGTCAGGCACCTCGCCGCGTGCCATCCCGCCAACGAGGCCCATCTTGGCCGCAATCAGCTCCATAACCGCGTGCCGATAAGCGTAGGCCTGACCTTCCGGCGAATCATCCATTGCCGGCGCACCCCCGCCGCATCCGGCCAGCGCGAACAATGTGGCTGCCGCAGCGATTGCAATCGTTTTTTTCATTACGAACCCTTTGAGTAGTCGCGAAATCCTCGCGCAGAATATACACATCGCGCTTACGCTAGCAAGTATTCGCCAGTCAGCGCAGCGCTTCATCGATGATGAACAGGTCTGTCAGCAATGCACGCACATGGATCGAAGCGTTGAGATTGTCGATGAGTTGCGAACTGATGTCGCTGCGTGCCAGCGTCAGCCGCAAAGCCCCGGCCGCTTTGGCGGCGTCCTCCGCGACGGCGTCGAAAAACGCCCCGCTAGATTCGAGCACATCGGTGGCTGCCGTGCCCGCGCAGTCACGCACGACTGAGTCCAGCTCATCCATCGCTGCGATCATCTTCTCCAGATGGCTGCGGACTTCACTCGTGGCGGCACCGGTATCCCGGTCCGTGCGCCGACCCTGAGCGGCATAGGCCAGAAAATACTCATACCCGGATTCGATCGTATCGACGCACTGATCCAGGCGCGCTCGGCTGTTTTCGGTCATCACTTGTTTCCCGTTTTCCAGCGCTCCGCATCGTGGTACCTGGCGAGCTCCGCTCGGGTCAGGGCGCCGGCGATCATCGCGCGCAGATAGTGTCGTTTCTCCGGGCGCAGCGAGAAGTAGACGTGCAGCATCACGAGCGTAATCAGCGACAATGCAGCAAACCCGTGCAGAACGTATATGAATCCCCAGACAGGGTCACTCAAAAAATACGGATTACGCTGCCAGAACGGCGTGTCGATTTTCGCGAGCATCAGACAACCGGTTACGAGTGCGGTCATGACGACGACGGCGAAAACGGCATGAATGGCCTTCTGTGCCAGTGAGTACTTCCCGGGCAGCGGCGGCTCGTTCCGGGACAAACGCAGATTGAAGCGCACAACGGCGAGACCGTCGCGCAGGTCGCGTGGAGATATCAGCATCGTACTCAGGGGCTTGAAGATCAGCGAACGTACGATGTGCACCAACACGAGCGCCGTCAGGATCACGCCACTGATCCAATGAATTCCGACCCAGGCGAATTCGATCCCGAGGATCGGCAGGAACGCCGTTGCGAGCAGGACGAAGATGCCTGCGGCCATGAGCCAGTGTCCGAACCGGTCCACGGCACGATGCCGAATCACCCGCTCCGGGCCCGGCGCAACATCAGCCGGCCTGCTGGAAGGATCGTCGCTCACTTGCCTGCTGTCGGCGCAAGAAACCAGCGATACAGCAGATGCACGACGATGATTGCGGCACCCACTGCGGCGAAGACCCAAAGCAGATCCCACGAGGCGCCCTCGAGGGTTTCGCGACCATAGACGTCGCGGCCGAATCGCAGAATCTCCATCTTTCAGATTTCTGTCTGATCTCCGTGCGCGGCCAGGCCGCCGGACTCAGGCGTCTCTGATCGCGCGCGTAACGAGATTCTGCAACAGCGGAATCTTGAAATGGTTGAAGTTGAGAGCCGTTGCGCCGCGCACCGCCGACTGGCCGGCCAGTGCCGCCGTCGCTTCGTTCCTGGGGGAGCCCGTCACGACCTGCTCGACGACAGTGAGTCTTCGCGGTACGCACTGCACGGCGCCGGCAGCCATCCGGATGCGCGCAATATTGCCGGCTTCGACCGCCATTGCCGCAGCGATGTTCACCAGCGGAAAGTCCCAGGTATTGCGATCGGCGACTTTTTCGAAATAGAAGGTCGATCCGGCCCACTCGCCGGGGATCCGTACCGCAGTCAGCACGTCGCCCGGTTCGAGAACCGTCATTCGCTCGATATCGATATCCGGACCGATGAAGAAGTCCTCGGCTGCAACTTCGCGCTGTCCGCCCGGACCCGCGATGAGCATCGTCGCGTCGAGTACAACCATGGCCGGCGCGGTGTCGGAGGGTGAAACGGCGACGCAGCGATCGGCGCCCCACAGGCAGTGCTCGCGATTCTGACCTTCGGGCGTATCGGCATAGCAGGTGTCCCCCCCGGCCCGGTAGCAGTCCACCCCATACCGGTAATACCAGCAGCGCGCATCCTGAGCGAGATTCCCGCCGAGCGTGCCTGTATTGCGAATCTGCGGGCTTGCGACGCGCCGTGCGGCATCGGCGAGCACGCCGAAGCGTTGCTGCACGACGCTGCTCGTTTCGATCTCGGTCAGCGTCGTCAGCGCACCG
>JASFSB010000098.1:0-6964 GCA_050114615.1 Gammaproteobacteria bacterium | reverse complement strand
CACGGGCGCGGCTATCTTTTCGAACAATGCAGTCATACGTTCGCTGACTTCGCCGATATCGCCGATGAATGTGTGCGTGCCCCGTCCGTATCGTGCGGCGGCGGACATGAAGTATCCATTCGGTGCCGAACCAATGCCGACTGTGTAAAGGCGCGTGTTCCCCAGCTGTTTCCTGATGAGCTCGAACAACGCCTGCTCGTTGCCGACGTTGCCGTCGGTCATGAATACGATCTGGCGCACGCGCGACCCGCCGGGATCGGCAAACTGCCGCAAAGCGGCGTTCAGCGCCGGAAACATCTCGGTGCCTCCGCCGCTCCTGAGTCCGCGAACCCAGGCGCCCGCGCTGCTCATTTCACGCGCGGTCGCCGCAATGGGCCTGTCATGCAGCAGCTGGGTATCCGAAGCGAACCGAATGATGTTGAAGCGGTCATCGGGCCTCAGTCTCCGCAGGGCAAAGAGCAATGCCTCGCGCGCCTGCTCGATCGACGTACCGTCCATCGAGCCGGAGGTGTCGATGACGAAGACAATGTCGCGGGAAAGCTCTGGCGGGCGCAGCCCCTGAGGCGGAAAGAACTGCAGCAGCGCGTATTGTTCACCGGCCTGCCATTCGCGAAATAACGCCGTCACCGGCTCCTGCGAAGCAGCACGCCATTGCAGAACGAAGTCCCGGTCTGCCGGCACATCAGGATCAGTCAGCTCGATCTCCCGCGCCGCCCTGGTAACGATACGCTGCGCCACGCGATGATAGAGACTGCGGACGTCGGTAATCGGCATCCCGGCATCCAGGCTCGCCTGGATTCGCACCGGATTTGCCGGAGCCGACGATCTGACGAGTGGCGTGATGCGGTCTGCATCCTCGGGGTCCGCCGCAGCCAGCTCCGGCGGAATGTAACGCGACCCGATGACGAGCGGCACGCGCACCGTGAACAGCCCGGCGTCGTAGCGAACGGTTTGCTGGTACGCGATTGCAACGCTGATGCGTTCGCCGGGACCGATGTTGGCGACGTTGGTCGTGAACAGGTTCGGTCGCTCGCTCTCGAGCAGCCCGGCACGCCTTCCTTCAGAACGCGCCCGGTCGTATTCGAGCCGCGCCTGCTCGCGCTCGCGAATCTCACCGCGGATGCGACGATCACCGACGACGAGCTCGAGACGGTCTACCTGCGCGCCGTCGGGCAGCGGATAAACGTAGATCGCCTCGACCCACTCGCCGGTGGTGTTTTCGAATGTCTGGCGCAGCTGCGTGCGGGCCAGCATGCCACCGATGGAGATTTCATAGTCCGCCTCGAGCAGCGGCGCTGCGACCATCTGAGCGCTGACACCGAAAGCGAGCGTGCCGCTGCCGACATGCTCCGGGCCGGGGATGGCGATGAGCCCGCCGGCCGCCGGCTGCGCGGCAAGCGGAGCAGCCAGGAAGGCTGCGAGCCAGGCAACCTGTGCAAGTCGATGCATTTTGTCTCTCCCGATAGTTTCATCGAAGAGACATGTCAGCAGCACACGGGGGCCTCGCTATGGCCCAATTGCGACGGCGTCAGGACGAATTCTGACGAAATCTGACGCTCAGGGCGTGGCACTGATTGCCAGTGGCACGCGTCCTTCACGCTCGAAACGCAGATCGCGCCGCGGCCGCGTATCGAGCCAGATCGTACCTTCGGCTTCATAGGGCAGGGCGCTTTCTGGGCCTTGCAGGAATGCAATCAGTCTGGAAGCTGACGAAACGAATTCGCCGGATACGGTCGTGCGCACTCGCAGATCCCCGAGCGCCGGAACGCTGCCAATCTCATTGACTGAGCCTTCGAGAAATCCTTCCGATCCGAGGCGGATCGAAAAATCGATAGCGTCCAGCTCGACCGGATTCTCGTTCGGATTACGCAGTACCAGCGTGACACCCATCTCTCGCTGCCCGTTTCGATCGGGGAGCAGACGCAGAGACGAAACATAGACTTCGGGTGGCTCAAGCGCCCGCGGTGAACTCGCACAGCTCACCGCCATCAGCACGGCCCCTGTAACTGCTATCCATTTTTGCATGGTCTGATCCTCGAGCATCTACGCGAACGTGCCGGTTTTTGGTCGCACAGGCTGCGACAGGTATCTCATAATAGCGACTCTGGACGAGAGGACATGAAGTTGACAACCAGGCCCCGCCGAGTCGCCATCGTGGGCGGCACCCGAATCCCTTTTTGTCGGGCGCACACCGCATACGCGCGACATTCGAATCAGGACATGATGACGGCCGCTTTGCGGGGCCTCGTCGACAGATTCGGGCTGCAGGGCGAACTGCTCGGCGACGTTTCACTCGGCGCAGTCATCAAACATTCCCGTGACTTCAACCTTGCACGCGAATCGACGCTGTCCTCCGGATTGTCGCCGCGCACGCCGGCGTTCGACATTCAGCGCGCCTGCGGCACGAGCCTCTCGGCTGCAATTCTGATCGGCGCAAAAATCTCGCAGGGTCTCATCGATGCAGGGATTGCCGGCGGCGTCGATACAATCAGCGATGTGCCGGTCGTCTACCCTGACACCTACCGTCGAATCCTGTTCGACTCCGCGCGCGGCCGCTCATTTACGGAGAAACTCAGGCCCTGGTTCAGATTGCGGCCGCGACATTTCAAACCGGAGTTCCCCGCAGTGATCGAGCCGCGCACGAAGCTCTCGATGGGCGAAAGCATGGAAATCACGGCTAAACGCTGGGGCATTACGCGCGAAGAACAGGACGAACTCGCACTGCGCAGTCATCTCAACGCGGCGGCTGCATACGCTGAGGGCTTTTACGAGAATCTGGTCATCGAGTATGCAGGCGTCAGACAGGACAACAACGTACGTGCCGATTCAAGCATCGAGGCCCTTGCAAAGCTCAGACCCGTGTTCGATCGATCGGAGGCCGGCACGCTGACGGCTGGCAACAGCACGCCGCTGAGTGACGGTGCATCTGCGGTATTGCTCGCGAGTGAACAGTGGGCTCTGGAGAGAAATCTGCCGATACTTGCTTATCTCACGCATGCGCGTGAGGCGGCTGTCGATTTCGTCAATGACGAGGGCCTGTTGATGGCTCCGGCCTACGCGGTCTCGGACATGCTCAAAGAGGCGGCCCTCGACCTGCAGGATTTCGATATTTACGAGATCCATGAGGCGTTTGCAGCACAAACTCTGGCGACACTGAAGGCATGGGAGTCGGAGGAATTCTCCAGGGAGCGCCTGCTGCGATACGAAGCCCTCGGCGGCATCGATCGCGACAAACTCAACCGTAAAGGCGGCAGCGTTGCACTGGGGCATCCGTTTGCAGCAACCGGCGCACGCATCGTTGCGACGCTGGCGAAGCAGCTGAACGAACGCGGCAGTGGCCGTGGTTTGATCTCGATCTGCACGGCCGGCGGCATGGGCGTGACGGCGATACTCGAAACCGATCCGCGCTGATGCGCATCCAGTTACATTCCGGACAGATCGAATGATTGATACGAGCTTATATATTTCTTTTGTTCTGGTCGCCTCGGCTGTCATCGTCATGCCGGGCCCAAATGTTCTGGTGACGATCGCGACGTCGCTCGCGCACGGTCACATACGCGGTTTGCAGACGGTGGCCGGTACGCTGTCGGCAATGGCCATTCAGCTCTACATCGCCGCGATGGGAACGACGCTACTTGCCGAATTCCTGGCCGAAGTATTCCAGGCGCTAAAGTGGCTCGGTGCGGCGTATTTGCTCTATCTCGGCGTCAGTCGCGTGCGCGTCGCATTCAGGGCGCAGGCCACGGATTCCCCGGAGATCGGCACCGCTGCCGGAAGTTTCGGCCGCGGATTCATCGTCGGCATGACGAACCCCAAAACGATTCTGTTCTTCGGCGCTTTTCTGCCGCAGTTCACGGCCGCCACATTGCCAATCGGACCCCAGATCGCGGTGTTGTCCGTGTCTTTCCTTGCGCTGGCCCTGTTATTCGACGGGCTTTATGTACTGGCGGCCAGCAAAGTGAGCGAAATGGCGGGCACACCGGTCTTCAGACGCTGGCTCGACGGCTGTGCCGGAACGCTGCTGATCGGCTCCGGCGTCGGCCTGGCCATCGTCCGGCGCAGCTGAGGTGACGGCGGTTCTAAAAGCCGAGCACGTAGGCGACGAGCAACGGCAGTATCAGCGCGGCGATCAGGCTGGAACTCAACACGATTCCGGCAACGTCTTCAGGCGAGCGGTTGTAACGCGCAGCGAAGAGGTAGGTGAAGACCGCGGCAGGCATGGAGCCCTGCAGAATGATCACCCCTTTCGCGATGCCTTCAAGGCCGAAGGCCCGGACGATTACGTGCGCAACTGCGAATCCCAGCGCGATACGCAGCGTTCCCCACAGCAGCGAACTGCCGACACGCCTCATGCGCAACTCAGCCAGTGTGTTGCCCAGTGCAATCAGCATCAGCGGTATCAGTAAGCTGCCGAGCAATCCGATGGTCGAGTCGATCCATACGGGAAAATCGACGTCAGCGAACATCACGCCAAGACCGATCAGGGCGCCGTAGACGACGGGCGTCGTCAGCAACGTACGCACGGGTGCCTCGCCGGACTGAACGACCGGCGTGAACACGAACTGAGCAACGGAGTTGGTTGCGTACACCGCGACGGCAAACCCGAGACCCTCGGCCCCGAAAACGAACACACACAGGGGCAGGCCGAGGTTGCCCGTATTTCCGATCGCGAGTACCGGCAAGTAGACACGCTGCGGCAGGCGCAAAACCGCAAGCAGGGCCCAGGCCGCAAGCACGGTTGCTGCAAACAGTGCGGCCGAGGCACCGAGCATGCCGACGAATTCCCCCGGCGGCACGCTGAGATTGCTCAGTGTATCGATGATCAGACAGGGGCCGGCCACATTGAGCACGAGCCGTGTCACGAACTCGCGTTCGAACGGCACACCGAGGCGGCGCCAGCCATAGCCAACGCCTGCCAGCGCAAAGACCGGCAGTAGAATATTTGTCAGTTGTGCGAGCAAGGCATTGCCGCGTCGCTCGAGGCGGCGTCCCGAGGCTTAGTCGAGTGCCGCCGACTCTGCTGAATCGACTTCGCTGGCACTCACACTGTTCTGCGTGAACCGGGCCAGATCGCCTCGCAGTCTCTCGTGCAGCGGACTGGTGCGGGGAAAATGTGCAAGCAGATACTGCATCTGATCGAATAGCACGCGGCGGCCTTTCAGGTAAATGTATTCGGCATAGGTCGGCGTAAATGGTACGGCGAGCAACTCCATATGCGCCTCTTCGGGCGTCCGGCCGCCTTTATGATTGTTGCAGCGACGGCAGGCTGCCACCACGTTGGTCCAGATGTCGTGACCGCCACGACTGATCGGCGTTATATGGTCGCGTGTCAACTCGGACTTCGAAAAACGCTGGCCGCAGTACATGCAGATATTGGCGTCACGCTTGAACAGCGTCGTATTGTTGAGCGGTGGCGTGTAGTGCTCACGAGTGCGCTCAACGTTGTGCGTATCCCCGCGTGTCGCGATGATGGAATTGACCTCGATGACGCTGCGCAGGCCCGTGCGCGCGTTGTAGCCGCCATGCACGCAATAGATAGCGGATCCGCAGGCGTAAGCCACCTGCTCGCTGTGATAAAGCGTCGCAGCTGAACGATAGTCGATCCACTCCAGCGGCATACCCGCCAGATCGGTTCGCAGCACTTCCTGAGTTAAGCGAGCTGGAGTCGCTTCCATTGTTCACTCCGCAGGGCGGACCCGGGTGAGCCGTCTGCCTGCCCGGAACGCAAAGTGCTTATATCACAACGTTGTGTCGTGAACAGCAGTCACAGGTGGCATTTAGCGCGTATCGCGCGGGATCGCTCGCATCCGGCGATCACGCAGAATTCTGTCGCGCTGCGCCGGGCGCAGCTCACGAAATCGTCGGCGCAGCTCCTGCTGCTGTTCCGGTGACAAGCGCTGAAATTCGCGATACGTGCGTCTGATGCGGGCTCGCTCAGCGCGCCGGAGGCTTCTGAAATCTGCGTAATTGCGCAGAATCCGGGCCCGTTCTTCGGGCATCAGCGTGCGCCAGCGCTGAAACCGTTGCCGCGCCGCATCGCGCTGCACTGATTCCATTTCGAGCCAGCGCTGCGCACCGCGCGCGATCGCGGCCTGTCGTTCCGGCGCCAGGCTCTCCCAGGCTCCCTGCTGATCGACCAGTAGCGCCTGCTGCTCTTCGGTCAGGCTTTCCCAGGCGACACCCTGCGCATGTGTGATACCGATGCCGCTGAGCAGCACCCATATCGTCAGAGCCAGTGTTTTCATTGTATTCCTAACCATCGTCGTGCTCCGCGCGGGATTCCTTCGGGGAACTGTCCCCGGCAGCCTCCTTACCGCCGCCATTGACTGCATCGATCTGTACTTCGACGTACCAGGGCTCATCGTCCGCTTCCCAGCTGCCGAGATACTCCAGAAAGTCGAGACTCGGCTCATCGTCCTGAGCCAGCGCATACGAGCTCAACGCAAGTGCCGAAGCAAACAGCATCACCCGCTGCCCTCCTGTCCCACGTCGCCACACTAACCGGCTCCTTCGATCGAGTCTTCGGGACCTTCGAACTCGGGCAGCTCTTCGAGCCAGACGTAGAACTCGAGCTCCTCCAGAAATGCCATGTCGTCTTCTGCAAGCAGAATCTCGATGTCGCTCGCTTCCGCGAAGTCAGGCGTGGCGTCGCCTGAGTCCATGCCAGCGCGCAGGAACAGCAGTCCACCGACGGCAGCCATCGCGATGACGGCAAATGTCGCCTGCGGCAGAGGCGCTCGCAGCAACGATGCTGCCGGGCGGTCCAGTTCAGCCAGCGCCCGCTGTCGCGCACGATTGAGTTTCGAGCGCGTCGCGGCGTCAAGGCCGGAAACTTCGCGATCGAAGAGTTCCCTGGTCCGCCGTACAAAGTCTTCGTGGTCGTTGTCACTCATGGCCAATGTTCTCCGAGAATTTCTCTCAGGCGCGCAACAGCGCGCGAGTAATGTGTCTTGACACTGCCGTC
>JASFSB010000097.1:0-6996 GCA_050114615.1 Gammaproteobacteria bacterium | reverse complement strand
GTTCGCCCCGAGGGCCTCGAGCACGGCTGCATCAATCAGATGCCGGGTCGCGGCATTCGCCGGGCAGGTCACGATCAGCACGTCGCAGCGTCGCGCCAGCTCGTGCAGGTCTGCAACGAATTCGTAAGGCACGTCTTTCCTGTTTGGGCCGGTGTACGAGACCGGTCCGAACGCGGCCAGTCGTGCCGCGACGGCCGAGCCGATCTGGCCGAGTCCGACGATGCCGAAGTGCCGGCCGGTGACTTTGTGCGCAAGCGGGCGCTCGGCCTGCGGCCATTTGCCGTCGCGTACGTGTTCATGCGCGGCAGGGATTTCCCGCAGCAGGGAGATGGTCAGGCCGACGGCGAGATCGGCCGTGTCCTCGGTCGGCCCTCCGACGGTCGTCCCGACGCGCACGCCTTTCGCAGCAGCATGATTCAGATCGACTTTGTCGACCCCGACGCCGTTGATCGAAACGATCTTCAGTGACGGCAGTGCGTCGAGCAGCTCGTTCGGGCAGCCGACGTGCGCACCGGATGCGATCGCTTCGACGTCTTCGCTGCGCTCGGCGAGCCAGGCGCGCTGCTCGCTGTGCGATAGCTCGAACCAGCGAACGACTTCGAAGTGTCGCTGGAGCTCCGATTCGAGAAACTCCATGAACGGATTCAGCTGCAGCAGCGTGATCGATTTCTCGCGCATGGCTCAGACGACCGCGAGGATGCCGCCGTCGACGAAAATCGTCTGTCCATTGACGAAATCCGAAGCACTCGAGGCGAGAAATACGGCCGCGCCGTGCAGGTCTTCGAGCTCGCCCCAGCGTCCGGCCGGTGTGCGCCTGCGCAGCCACTCATCGAACGCAGCGTCTTCGATCAGCGCCTTGTTGAGCGGCGTTGCGAAATAACCCGGTGCGATCGCATTGATCTGCAGCCCGTATCGCGCCCAGTCGGCACACATGCCTTTCGTCAGATTTTTCACGGCGCCTTTCGATGCGGTGTAAGGTGCGATGCCCGGGCGGGCGAGCTCGCACTGTACGCTGCCGATGTTGATGATTTTGCCGCGCCGGCGTTCGATCATGCAGCGACCGACCGCTTTGCTGACGTAGTAGACGCTGTCGAGATTCGTCTCCATCACTTCGCGCCAGTCATCATCGGAGAAGTCCTCGAGTGGTGCGCGTCGTTGTATGCCTGCGTTGTTGACAAGGATGTCGATCGGACCGATCGACGACTCGATCGATTCGACTGCGGCGTTGACTGCATCGACGTCGGTCACGTCGAATACGATCGTGTCGATACGCGTTCGCTCGATGTCGTGCAGACGTTCGGCAGCCTCGTTGAGCGTCTTCTGCGTGCGTCCGTTGATGATCACATTGGCGCCTGCACCGGCGAGCGCTTCGGCAATTGCATAACCAATACCGCGTGCTGCTCCGGTGATCAGGGCAGTGCGTTCGCTCAGATCGAATAGCTTCATCAACTGCCTTCAGCAGCGTATATTGTCGGCGATCATTCTAACCACGATTGTTTGTCTATGCTGGCTGTGGTTTGTCACGGTGCGCGCGATCTGCGAATCGAGCAGATGCCGGAGCGAGCACTCGAAGACGACGAGGTGCGTGTCGCGGTCGCATACGGGGGGATATGCGGATCTGACCTCCACTATTTTCATCGCGGCGCCGTCGGTGACTTTGCGATCCGCGAGCCACTGACGCTGGGCCATGAGGTCTCGGGTGTCGTGATCGAGTGCGGCGCGGGCCTGTCGGGCATCGCGCCCGGCATGAAAGCGGCACTCGATCCGAGTCGACCCTGTCTCGAATGCTTCTACTGCCGAGGCGGGCGCATCAATCTGTGCACGAACATGTTGTTTCTCGGCAGCGCCGGGCGCTATCCGCACGTTCAGGGAGGTTTCGCACAGCATCTCGTGCTGCGCCAGGATCAGATCGTGCCGGTGCCGGAGGAGACGGACCTGCTGAAGCTGTCTGTCGCCGAGCCCTTGTCCGTCGGCTTACATGCCGTCGGGCGCGCAGGGAATTTGTCCGGCAAGCGCGTCATCGTGGCAGGTTCCGGGCCAATCGGTTTGCTCACGGCGCGTTCCGCGCAGCTGGCAGGCGCGGCAGAAATCGTCTCGACGGACATTCACGATGCGCCACTTGCCGTTGCCGCAGCGCGGATCGGAGTCGATCGCACGATCAATGTGGCAACCGATGCCGATGCGCTCGAAGCGTATCGACGCGACGGCGGATACTTCGACGTTGCGTTCGAGGTTTCCGGTTCATCGGCCGCGCTCGAGTCTTTGTTTGGCGTTGTGCGGCGCGGCGGGCGCATTGTTCAGGTCGGCATGCTGCCGCCGGGCACCGCGCCGGTTCCGGTCAATTTTCTGCAAACGCGCGAAATCGAGCTCGTGGGTGCGTTTCGCGCGAACAACGAATTTCGCATCGCAGTGCAAATGATCATTACCGGTGCAGTGGATGTCTCACCGATACTGTCAGGCGTGTATCCGCTGGCGGATGCAGCCGGCGCGCTCGAGAAAGCCGGCGATCGCACGCAGGTGGTCAAGCTGCATCTGCATATGGGCGCCGCGGCCTGACAACGCCCGTTTCCGGCGAGGACTTTGCCATGCATGTTGCGGTAATCGGAGTCGGCGTGATGGGATCGGCCATTGCAGGCCGGTTGCTCGATACGGGCGTTGAGGTTTACCTGTTCGATCCGGTAACGGACAAGTGCACGGCGGTGGCAAAGCGCGGCGCAGGCATTACAGACTCGCCGCCGCCGCCGCGCAAGCGGCCGAATTCGTCATCACGAGTCTCAATCGCGCCGATGTCGTGGAGCGGGCCGTGTTCGGGCCGCACGGCATTGCCGAGGCCGGCTCGCCGGAGAAGCTGCTCGTCGACATGTCGAGCATCGATGCCGGGCGCACGGCACAGATGGCGGCCCGCCTGCTCGAGGAGACGGGCATGGGCTGGGTCGATGCACCGCTTTCCGGCGGTGCCCCGGCGGCCGCGAAGGGTGCGATGACGCTGATGCTCGGCGGCAGCAAAGCGGATGTCGCGCGCGCCGAGCCACTGCTGTCCAGGCTGTCGAACAACTACACGCATGTCGGAGATTCCGGCGCCGGCCAGACGGTCAAGCTGATCAATCAGATTCTGTGTGCGAATCACTTTCTCGCGGTGGCCGAAGCACTGCGCTTTGCCGAGAGTCACGGCGTCGACGGCACGCTGATTCCCGCTGCGCTTGCCGGCGGCCGTGCGGATTCGCGTATCCTGCAGGAGTTCATGGCGAAGATGGCGCGGCGGGATTTCTCACCGACCGGTCGCATCGACAACATGCTCAAGGATCTCGAAACGGTCCAGGAAGCCGCACTCGCCAAACGCATTCCGATGCCGGTAACTTCCCTGATTGCGGATCTGCATCGCATACTCGTCGCAGGCGGTCTGGGCGCCGCCGACAGCGCGCAGTATGTGCATCTGTTCGATCTCGGCTCAGATCGTTCAAAGTGACCCGTGCGCTCGTCGTGATGGGCGTGACCGGTTGCGGCAAGTCGACGCTGGGTCGCGCGCTCGCGCGCGCGCTCGGCTGGCAGTTTGTCGAAGGCGATTCGCTGCATCCGCCTGAGAATATGGAGAAGATGAAATCCGGTTACCCGCTGAACGATGACGATCGCGCGCCTTTTCTGCGCAACGTCGCTGCAGCGATCGCGGCACGCAGCGACACCGGTGTCGTCGCCTCGTGTTCGGCGCTCAAGCGCCGTTACCGGGACTGGATCAGACAGGAGGCCGGCAACGTGCGCTTCGTGCTGCCGCTGATCGATCGTGACGCTCTGATCGAGCGCCTGGCGCTGAACCTGGCCAGCCGCGGCTTGCGTGTCTGCGTTTACAACCGAACGCGCGCCCGAACGCGGGATTTCGTCGATGGTCGCGGCAGCGGCCGGCATCTGAAAGGTGCGGAAACGCTCACTGAGCTCGTCGCTTCTCTGGCGAAGCCGCGGCGGATTTTCATGATGGTCAAAGCGGGCGGCCCCGTCGATGCGCTGATCGCGGAGCTCACGCCCTTGCTGGACGCAGGCGACATTCTGATCGACGGCGGCAACAGCCGTTATTCGGACACGACGCGTCGCGTGCAGCAGGCGGAGTCGCAGGGGCTGCTGTACGTCGGTTCCGGTGTCTCGGGCGGCGAGGAAGGCGCGCTGCGCGGACCGTCACTGATGCCGGGCGGCAGCGCGGCGGCCTGGCCGCACATCCGGGCGATGTTCGAAGCGATCGCTGCGCGAACACCTGACGGCGAGCCGTGCTGTGCGTGGATCGGTGCGAGCGGCGCCGGACATTTCGTCAAGATGATTCACAACGGTATCGAATACGGTGACATGCAGATCATCTGTGAAACGTATGATCTGATGAAGCGCGGCCTGGGTATGAGCAACGATGCGATGGCATCGACCTTTGCGGACTGGAACCAGGGCGAGCTCGCAAGCTATCTGATCGAAATCACGCGCGACATTCTCGGGTACCGTAACGCGGACGGCGAAGCCGTCATCGACCTGATCCTCGATACGGCCGGACAAAAAGGCACCGGCAGATGGGCCGTTGCCGCAGCGCTCGAGGAGGGTGTGCCGCTGACGCTGATTGGCGAGGCCGTGCTCGCACGTTTTCTGTCCGCGGCGAAGGCCGAGCGCAATGCGGCGGCCGAGCTGCTCGATTCGAAGACTTACGAATTCGAGGGTGCACGGGATGTGATTCTCGATGATCTGCGGGCGGCGCTCTATGCCGCGAAGATCGTCAGTTACGCGCAGGGATATCAGCTGATGCGTGCGGCATCGCAGTCTCATGAATGGGGGCTCGATTTCGGTGGCATCGCACTGACCTGGCGCGGCGGCTGCATCATTCGCTCGGCGTTCCTCGATGACATACGTGCCGCATTCGCACGCGATCCCGATCTTTCCAATCTGCTGCTTGATGTTTTTTTCAGAAACACCGTGGAACAGCGCGTGCCGGCGCTGCGCCGCGTCGTCGCTGCCGCCGTCAGCGTCGGGCTGCCCGTGCCGTGTCTGTCCGCCGCACTGACTTACTGGGATGGTTTACGCGCGGAGCGCCTGCCGGCGAATCTGCTGCAGGCACAGCGCGACTACTTCGGCGCGCATCTGTTCGAACGCGTCGATCGCCCTCGGGGCGAGCGCTTTCACGTCGACTGGACGGGCAAGGGCGGCACGACGACGTCGACGTGATCGTGGCGGCGCCGGCATGACTGGTAATATGTGTACATGAGAAACAAAAGTCTGAAGACGTGTCCGGGATTCACGGCCGTTGCCGTGCTGGGCGCAGCGCTGCTCGCCGTGCCGGTCGCTGCACATCACTCGTTCGCGATGTACGATCGTTCGCAGATCGTCGTATTCACCGGCGTCGTGTCCGGCATCGATCCGAATACGAATCACCTGATGGTCAATTTCGCGCCGATGAACGATGCGCGCGACGGCGTGCTGCGCGATGCAGACGGCAATCCGATCATCTGGGCGCTCGAAATGCAGGCGGCTTCGGCGGTAGCGAGCTATGGCATCACGAAGACCGGCTTTCCGCCGGGAACGATCTTCAGCGGTGCGATCCACCCGGCCAGAAACGGCGATCGCACTGCCACGCAGTACATGGGCGATCGCAGCGATCGTGTGCTGATCAAATGCCCGGGCCGGAATCGGCCGGCGGCCGGAAAGCATTGTGATTCGGTCGAAGGCGCAACGCTGCACGGAACTGCCGAGTCCCTGCCGGAGCCGACGCGTCCGCTCGAAAGTCCCTGAACCGTAAAAGCGATTCTTCAGTCGAAGCTGAAGATGTCGAACTCCGGTTCCGGGCGCTGCATGCCGTCCTCGAAATAATCTTCGTAGATCTGTGCCCAGGGCCGATCCAGATTACGAACCTTGTACGAGATCACTTCGCCGGGTGAGACGAATCTCGGTTTGCCTTCGATCGGATAGATCGTCTGGTGACAATACGCCTGATTGCGTGGCGGCCCCTCGGTCATCTCGCCGGATACCGAAAGGAACCTGAGGTCCCGCGTCGGCGCGACGAGCGCCTCGGGATCGTAAAAGATCGTTTCGTGCTGCAGTCCGATAAACTCGTCATCGCGATAGCGTGGCGAGAAGATTTCGATCGTCTGCAGGTAATCACTGTGCTCGAAGTTGCCGTGCGTAAACCAGCCGCGAATATTCGAGCTCCAGGTGATCAGCGCACCGTCATCCCAGAAACCGATCGTTTCGCCGAGCCACTGGCGGATGTCGTCGCCAAGGCGCGGGACTTCCCCGTCCATATTGAACTCGCGGCCGATGTAGACATAGCGATTGCCGTTGAAGCCGCTTGCGAGCTCGACGAAATTCGGCAATGCGATGACTTCGAGTCCCGCAAAGCCGGGCCCCGACCACTCGCGCATGAAACCTTCCGGGCGGCAAAACATCAGCGACCACTGACGCGAATTGCCCTGCACCTGGTGATAGAACATCTGCACGAAACGTTGCTGGTATTCTTCCGTCAGCAGTGAGGCAATCGTCGATGCCTGAGTGAGATGACCGATGAGCCACTGCGGATGCTCGGCGTATTCCGGCGGAATGATTTCTTCGGTTTCGGCTTCGCCCTGAACGAAACCGCCGGCCGCGAAAATGATTTCCAGGTTGCGCTGATAGCGTTTCTGCCACACCTCGAGTTCTTCGTAAGTCGGCGTGGATGGCCCGCCCCGGGCAATGGCATCGGCCATCAGCGCCTCGTAGTGGGCCTGTGCGGAATCGAATGGATAGGGGCTCAGCAGATACTCCCGCGGAATGTCGGTATCGCAGCGACCCCAGGCGCCGGTCGTCGGATCCTCGTCGACGATCATTTTCGGCGCAGTCTGGAAGTCTCCCCAGTGCCCGTCGAGCGAAGCTGGCGAGTTACAGCGGTAGTAGCGCGGGTCCGTCCAGTACTGGCGGTCGATGTAGAAGTCGTCGGACGTGAAGATATCGCGCTCGAGTGCTTCGATACCGGCGGGCGTGGCGCCGCCTTTTGCGACCGCA
>JASFSB010000096.1:0-6998 GCA_050114615.1 Gammaproteobacteria bacterium | reverse complement strand
GTCCTGCTACTGATCTCGCTGTTTCTTGCCGATCTGGCGGTCCATACGCTGCATTTCGGCTGGATCGAAGGCGAGTTCATCGATGGCCTCCGCCTCACGATCAACCTGGTGATGCTGATGATCGTCATCGTTGGTGGCCGCATCATTCCGGCGTTTACGCGTAACGCTTTGGCAGCTATGCGGCGCGATACGAGAATGAGAAACCTGCGAGTGATCGACGTCGCATCGATCGCGGGCGTCGTTGGCGTACTGCTCGGTGATCTGTTCGCAGCTGACTCTCTGCTTGCGGCGTATCTGGCCGCGCTATGCGCTCTACTTCTGTTACTGAGGCTTTCCGGCTGGGCCGGCTTTCGCACTCTGGATGTTCCGTTGCTGTGGGTACTTCATTTGGGCTACTTCTGGCTGATCGTCGCGTTGAGCCTGAAGGCATGCTGGATCTTCGGCGGGTTCGGCTGGGCGATGAACTGGATGCACGCTTTCACAACCGGCGCATTTGGAACGATGATCCTTGGCGTAATGACTCGCGTAGCGCTGGGACATACGGGGCGGCCACTACGAATCCCTGGCGCAATCGCAACGTCATACATCCTGGTCAGTGTTGCTGCGCTGGTTCGCATTTTCGGGCCCTGGTTGGCAGGAACACGCTATCTGAGTGTTCTTGCGGTATCCGCCGCTGCCTGGGTAGCAGCGTTCATAATCTTTTTGATTGTCTACATTCCCATATTGTCGAAGCCGCGAGCCGACGGCAGGCCAGGATAGCGAAGTGATCGGCGGGTCAGGCAGTGAGTAAGGATGGCAGCAGCGAGAGACGACCGTACGCGTCCTCGCCGTGTTCGATGCATGAGTTCGACGCCAGCGAGCCGGCGACGAGTAACGTAAAAGCATGGCGCAGGGCAGAGCGCAGTGCTCAGCTGGAACGCCGCCTCACTTTGACAGTCGAGCAGCGGCGCGACAATAGCGCCAGTATCACGCGCAATGTTTCAGAAGCAATCGGTGAAATGACGGGAATCTGCGTATCTCTTTACTGGCCCATACGCGGTGAACCCGATACTCGGAAGCTGCTGGATGAAATTACGCGAAGCGGTGGCCGATGTGCGCTGCCCGTCGTCGTCGAACGCGGCCGCCCACTGGAATTCCGCGAGTGGCGGCCCGGTGATCGGCTCACAAGAGGAATCTGGAACATTCCCGTGCCATCTGACGGCGCGAATGTCGTGCCGGACGTCATCATCGCACCGGTTGTCGCGTTCGACCGCGCCTGCTATCGACTGGGCTACGGTGGCGGTTACTTCGATCGCACGCTGAGCCTCATTTCAGGTGAGGCCCTTGTGCTTGGGGTAGGCTATGCGATGGCGGAAATCCAGACAATACGCCCTCAGTCGCATGATATCCCGATGGATGCAATCGTCACTGAGAATGATGTGCTGAAACCGAATCGGTGCGCATGAAAATTCAACGCTGTCCGTCGGCATTTTTCTCCGCCGGTACGAGTTCGTGCACGACCGGCTGCCGGCGCTGGCGCGCCTTCCTCGGGACCATCGTCCGCATCGATTCGAGTTTTCCGAAGCACAGCAATCGATCATCGGCTTCAAGTAGCCGGTCGAGTCGCGGGTTCGGGATAACCCGGTTGCCTCGATACAAGGTGAGCACGTTGATATCCTTTTCCGCAGTCATGCTGTCTTTGATCGTGCGGCCGATGAAATTCGATCCGGTCGGTACGTATATCTCGCTGACGCCGTAGCCTTTGCTGACAGCCAGCCGCTGGCGGATGTCGATTTCGGGAAAATCGACCTGTGCTGCGATGTAATCGATGATCGCGCCTGCGATGTCGAGTTCGGTGCACGTTTCGATTCCTTCCAGCCCCGGCGACGAGTTGACCTCCATGATTTGCGGGCCGCCTTTTCCTTCGAGCATGTCCACGCCTGCGATGCGCAAACCCAGGATCTGCGCGGCGCGGACTGCGGTTTCGCGGTACTCGTCGGTCAAATGCACAGGCTCGGTGACGCCGCCGCGGTGCACGTTGCTGCGAAATTCCTGCCCCTGCGCAACGCGACGCATTGCAGCGACCACTTCGTCGCCGATGACGAGTGCCCGAATGTCCTTTCCTTTACTCTCTGCGACGAACTTCTGAACCAGGACGTTTTGCTTCTGACTTTGGAGAAGCTCGATGATTCCCTCAGCCGCCTTCGTGGATTCAGCCAAAAGCACGCCGATCCCCTGCGTCCCCTCGATGAGTTTGATGACGACAGGCGCACCGCCAACACGCTTGATCGCAGGCAGGACATCGTGCTTGTCCTTGACGAATGCGGTTCGCGGAATGCCGATATGATGTCGGCTCAGTACCTGCAGACTTCGGAGTTTGTCGCGCGAATTGGATATGCCGAGCGCAGTATTCGCACAGTATATATCCATCTCCTGAAACTGCCTGACGACTGCCGTGCCGAAATAACTGATCGAGGCGCCGATGCGTGGCAGCACGGCATCGTAGTGACTCAGTGGTTTTTGACGGTAGTACAGAGCTGGAATGCCCTGTTGCAGGTCGATCGCAAACTTCAGGGTGTCGAGGACTTTGACGGTATGATTTCTTTGCAGCGCCGCTTCCTTCAGGCGTCGAGTACTATAGAGGTCACGTCCGCGGGAAAGGATGGCAAGCTTCATATTGTGCTCCAGAGATCGACTTTATGAACGACTTATTGGTATTCGGCTGGCGTGAATGGGTGCAGCTGCCTGAGCTCGGGCTGCCACCCATGAAGGCGAAAGTCGACACGGGCGCTCGCACGTCAGCGATTCATGCATTCGAGTTGCGCCCTTTTGAAGACAATGGCGTGCAGTGTGTCGAATTTCTGTTGCACCCATTCCAGAAGGATACCGAAACTGTGGTTTCCTGTACGGCGAAGGTGGTCGATAAACGCAAAGTGACAGATTCCGGAGGGCATAGCGAAGATCGCTGGGTCATCGAAACGCTGCTGGCTGTTGGCGCTCATTCCTGGCCCATCGAATTGACGCTGACGGCTCGCGACAATATGCGGTTTCGAATGCTGATAGGGCGTACTGCGCTGAGGCACCATGCGCTCGTCGATTCCTCTTCATCGTACCTCGTTGGCAGGAAGCCGCGAAAGTAGCGTTTATCGATGCAATGGCTCATGCTCAATCCATCGCGAGCAGATGCTGCTCGATGGCAAAGACATGACTGTCCAGAGCGCCGAGCGTACGCAGTGCCTGAGCGAGTTGCAGCACGTACTCGCGGTTCGTGCCGCTTGGCCCGGCGCTGCGAGCGATCTGTGCTGCAATCTCGGCGGTCGATGCAGGTCCGAGAAATGCAACGTTGTCACCGGCGGCACGATAGACGAGGCCCCTGGCTGTGTCCGTTTCGAATTCGATGTCGATTTCGATCCGCTCGTAGCCGTTTTTTTCGCGGTGGTCGAGATGATTGAATACTTCGGGCCTGACCAGAAAAGCACGTCCGGCACAAACCTCACCGGGGGACTCGATCAGCGTCACGACACGGCCTGGCGCATGCGGCAGGCCACGGTGATCATGCGAGCCCTGCCAGAAGCGTCGGGCCCATCCCGTGACCGATGCCGGACGCGACTCGAGAAACGGAAAATCCTGCTTCCAGATCAGTGATCCATAGCCGAATACCCAAATCGCAGCCGCGCCGTTCATTTCAGCGATACACGCGTCCGCCGAATATCCCGATATTCCAGAGAATTCAATTTCTTAAGGCCAGTTCTTCCGGTAATGACGCACGCAATACGGGCTGCGCGACACTTGAATCCGCGCGGCTCGGCTCCCATTTAGCTTAACAATATGACTGAATCAAACGAAAAGCCCGAATCTGAGCCCACCGAAGCGCCGTCGCGTCTCGAAGATGACGTGTTGCTCGTGCTGCCCGTGCGCAATCTCGTCGTGTTCCCCGGTGCCGTAACCCAGGTTGCGCTGGGCCGGGAAATCTCGATCGCGGCGGCCAGGGAAGCCGTGAACAATGAGCGCAAGCTCGGCATCCTCCTCCAGAACGATCCAAGTGTCGACGAGCCGCGTCCCGAGGATCTGCATCGTGTCGGCACACTCGTCAGCGTCGTTCGATTCCTGACCGCGCCAAACGGCATGCACTATCTGATCTGTCAGGGCGAGCACCGGTTCAAGGTGCTCGATTTCGTTCCTGGCCTGCCGTTCCTCGCAGCACGCTACGGGAAGATTCTCGAACCGGAGACCGAGAAGCCCCAGGTCGAAGCGCTGGCGGCGAACATCCGTGCCAAGGCTGTCGAGGCCCTCGAGTTGCTTCCGCAGGCGCCGCCGGAGATGGAGGCATCGCTGCGAACGATCGAATCACCGATCGTGCTCGCCGATCTCGTCGCCGGTCTGTTCGACTTCAAACCGGCTGAAAAGCAGTCGCTACTGGAGACGATCGAGATCGTGCCGCGGCTCGAACTGCTGCTGGATCTGATGACGCATCGGGTCGAGGTACTGAAGCTTTCTCGGGAAATCGGGGAGCAGACGCAGGAGAAGATCGACGAACGTAACCGGGAGTATCTGCTTCGTGAGCAGCTCAAGACGATCAAGAAGGAGCTCGGCGAGGACCAGGAGAACCCGGAAATCGCAGAAATCGGCAACGCCATCGACGAGGCGAAAATGCCGCCGGAGGCCGAAGAGCAGGCACGCCGAGAGCTGAAACGGCTTGCGGAAATGCCGGAGGCGGCAGCGGAACACTCGATGCTCCGTACCTATCTCGACTGGCTGACGACGCTGCCGTGGTCCGTTGAGGACAAGGAAGCGATCGATATCGAAAAAGCGCGACAGGTTCTGGATGAGGACCACTACGGCCTCGACAAAGTCAAACGCAGAATCCTCGAGTATCTCGCCGTGCGCAAGCTCAATCCGAAGGGCCGAAGCCCGATTCTGTGCTTCGTCGGTCCGCCGGGTGTCGGTAAGACTTCACTTGGTCAGAGCATCGCTCGCGCCCTCGGGTTGAAGTTCGTGCGTGCGAGTCTGGGCGGCGTCCACGACGAGGCGGAAATTCGCGGTCATCGGCGAACCTATATCGGTGCGATGCCAGGCACCGTCATTCAGAGCATCCGCAAGGCGGGAACGCGCAATCCGGTGTTCATGCTCGACGAGATGGACAAACTCGGTGTTGGATTTCATGGTGACCCGTCTTCGGCTTTGCTGGAGGTGCTGGACCCTGAGCAGAACTCGACCTTCAGGGATCACTACCTCGACCTGCCTTTCGACCTCAGTAAGACCTTTTTCATCGGCACGGCCAACGTGCTCGACGCGATTCCCGGGCCGTTGCGTGATCGAATGGAAGTCATC
Source organism: Gammaproteobacteria bacterium (assembly GCA_050114615.1). GTDB lineage: Bacteria > Pseudomonadota > Gammaproteobacteria > Steroidobacterales > Rariloculaceae > JAHEEO01. The sequence continues at coordinate 1,688 of JASFSB010000096.1, read as the reverse complement.
GAGTTGCCGGGATACACGCAGGAGGAGAAACTGCAGATCGCGCGTCGCTATCTGATTGCAAGGCAACTCGAGGCGAACGGACTGAGCGCAGACCAGGCCGCGATCGATGACGATGCGCTGGCCGCGCTGATCAGTGGTTACACGCGTGAATCCGGCGTCAGAAACCTCGAGCGCGAGATCGGGGCTGTTTTTCGGCATGCCGCGATGCGCGTCAGCGAAGGGGCGACAGACACGATCGAGATCGGCACCGCCGAGCTCGAAGGCATTCTGGGTCCGGCAAAATTCGAAAGCGAGGTCCGGCTCCGGACCAGCGTTCCAGGCGTGGCGACGGGTCTGGCCTGGACGCCGGTCGGCGGCGACATTCTGTTCGTCGAAGCGAGTCGCATCCCCGGCAGAGACAAGCTCATTCTGACCGGCCAGCTCGGCGACGTCATGAAGGAGAGCGCACAGGCTGCTCTCACGCTGGCCAAGTCGCGGCTCGGGCAGCTCGGCGTCGAATGGTCGGATCTGGAGAAAAACGATATCCATGTGCATGTGCCGGCCGGCGCGATTCCAAAGGACGGCCCGAGTGCCGGCGTGACGATGTTCGTCGCGATCGCATCGCTGCTGAGCGGGCGTACCGTCAGGAACGACATCGCGATGACCGGCGAGATAAGCCTGCGCGGCCTCGTCTTACCGGTCGGCGGTATCAAGGAGAAGGTGCTGGCGGCGCTCCGGGCCGGGATTCACACGGTCGTGCTTCCCGCGCGAAACGAGAAGGATTTGTACGAAGTCCCCGCATCGGTGCGCGACCAGCTCGAATTCATCTTTGTGCAGAACGTCGATGAAGCCCTGTCCGTGGCGTTAGCAGGCCCGGATGGAGACGACTAGCCATCAAACTCGAGAAAGGTCCGCGCCATCCGTTGCGCATTGGCCGGAACGCCGGTGAATATCTCGAAAGCACCGGCGGCCTGGTGCACCGCCATGCCGCTGCCGTCCATCACACGACAGCCTTTGGCGCAAGCCGCCTGAAGCAAGGCGGTTTCAAGCGGAAAGTAGACGATCTCAGCGACCCAGAGAGCCTTGCGTAAACAACCTGCCGGTATCGACATTCCCGGGTATTCGGCCATCCCTATCGGCGTCGCGTTGACGACACCGTCGGCTTCCGCCAGCGATTGCTCCACGTTCATGCAATATGAAACTCTGCCGGGATCGAAGTGTTTCGACATCTTGTCGATCAGCGCCCTGGACCGTTCTGCGTCGCGATCGTGAATCGTCAGTCGCTGTACGCCGAGATTCAGCAACGCGTAGGCCGTTGCCGATCCCGCTCCGCCGGCACCAATCTGGATGACGTGGTTCGATGAGACATCATCGAGCGAATGCCTGAACGCGGCCTCGAATCCTGAGGCATCCGTGTTGTAACCGATTCGCCGGCCGGCGCGAAAGGCAACAGTGTTCGCGGCACCGATCTTTTCGGCTTCGATCGATAGCTCATCGAGGTGCTTCAGAATCGACTGTTTGTACGGATGCGTGACGTTGATGCCGGCGAAGCCGGCGAGTTCGACGGCTTCGAGCAGACGTTTGAGATCGCGCTCAGAGTATCCCAGTTCCGCAAAGTCGAACAATGTATAGATCAGACGCAGTCCCTGAGCGTCAGCTTCGCGTTCGTGCATGCGCGGCGATCGTGACGCCTGTATGCCGCGCCCGAA
>JASFSB010000095.1:0-7056 GCA_050114615.1 Gammaproteobacteria bacterium | reverse complement strand
CGTCCGGTGCTTGTTTGCCCCGTCATAGTTACAGGTGATCGTGCCCGCACCGATATTGACGTTCGATCCCACCTCGCTGTCGCCAATATAACTAAGGTGATTGACCTTGCTGCCAAACGCAATACGCGATTTTTTCGTTTCGACGAAATTGCCGATCCTGACTTCGTCAGCCAGCTCGGTATCCGGGCGTATGCGCGCGAACGGTCCGATCTGGCAGTTCGCACCGGTCGAAGATTTTTCGACCACACTATTTGCGCGTACGTGCGTGCCGGCACCGAGCTTCGAATCGATGATGAGGCAGTTCGGCCCGACGTGGCAACCGTCTCCGAGCTCGACTTCGCCTTCGAATACGGCGTTGACGTCGATAAAGACGTCGTGTCCAACCTTCAGTACACCGCGAATATCGATTCTCGCCGGATCAGCGATCGTCGCGCCATCGCGCAGCGCCTGTGCCGCACGCCCACGCTGCAGCTTTCGCTCGGCTTCCGCGAGCTGAATCTTGTCGTTGATGCCCATCGCTTCATCGGGGTCCGCGAGCTCGTGACCAACGACTTCAACGCCATCGGCCGCCGCAAGTTCGACAATGTCCGTCAGATAGTATTCGCCCTGCACGTTGTCGTTGCCGAGCTGATCGAGCCAGCCGGCCAGCGCGCCTGCCACGGCGACGACGATACCGGTGTTGACCTCCGTGATTGCACGCTCCGCATCGGATGCATCCTTGTCCTCGACGATACGCTGCACGCCGCCGCCCTGGTTACGCACGATGCGCCCATAACCGGTCGGGTCGTCGAGGCGAGCGGTCAATACGGCGAGCCGCGTATCTGCCGCGGCGTCGATCAATCCCTGCAACGTTGCCGCGCGGGTCAGCGGGACATCGCCGCAGAGCACGAGGACCCGATGCTGCGGCGGAATCTGCGGCAGTGCCTGCATGACCGCATGTCCGGTGCCGAGCTGTTCGCGCTGCTCTGCCCAGCGCAGGTCACGTGCCGGAAACGCCTCGCGCACGGCATCCCCGCCATGGCCGTAAACGATATGAATGCCATCCGGCGCCAGTGAGCGAGCGAGCTCGACGACATGGGCCAGCAGCGGCCTGCCGGCGAGTGGCTGCAGGACCTTTGGCAACGTCGAGTGCATTCGCTTGCCCTGGCCAGCGGCGAGGACGACGACGGAAAGCGGCACGGATTCCTCACGAATTGGCGAAACGCGCAAATAATAGCGCGGTTGGTCTTCTGCGGTGTCGACGCAGTTGGCAGAAGTCAGTCGTCGCGTTAACGTGCCAGGGAAGTCTGAGCGGAGCCGACTACGTGTGCCAATACATCGAGCGCCAAATTTCCGTCGCGGCGGTACTGTGCCTGCTGTGCGGCGCAGCAACGGCAGAAAAACTCGATTTCGCACGGCTCCATCAGGATCCGCCGCTGTCCGGTGCCGCGGCGCGTGGCGTAATCGTCTCACCCGACGGAACGCGCGTCACATTCCTGCAGCCACGGAAGAGCAATCAGGATCTGCTCGATCTGTGGCAGATCGAGACACGCAGCGGTGCCCGCAGCCGCGTGCTGCGCCAGGAGGATCTGATCGCAGGCGACGCCGCGCTGACTCCCGAAGAGGAAGCGCGCCGGCAGCGCCTGCGCATTCGTGCCGGCGGCATCACGAACTACGACTACGATGGTTCGGGCCAGCGACTCGTGATCCCGCTTGCCGGCAGCCTGTTCATCTACGATTTTGCGTCCGGCGATATCACGGCGATCACTGATGGCGCGGCACGGCTCGATCCGCGGCTTTCGCCCGATGGTGAGCAGATCGCTTTTGTGCGCGAGCGGGATTTGTGGGTTCGCAATCTCAGTGACACGCGTGAAACGGCGCTGACGGACACTGGCAGCGATACGCTCGCAAACGGGCTTGCAGACTTCGTCGCTCAGGAAGAAATGGGCCGACTCGAAGGTTTCTGGTGGAGCCCCGATTCCCGGCGAATCGCGTTTATCCAGTTCGACGAATCGAACGTGCAGATTCTCCGGCGTGTCGCCATTGGCGGTGATGGCGCCGAGGTGATCGAACAGCGCTACCCGCTCGCCGGCACCGGTAACGTTCGAACCCGTATCGGCATTGTCGAAATCGCAGACGGTCGTATCGTCTGGGTCGACCTGGGCGCGGACGAAGATTTCTACGTGCCACGCGTGCAATGGGACAGTGACGGATCGCGGCTATTCGTCCAGCGCCAGCCGCGTAACCAGCAGCAGCTCGATCTTCTCAGTGTCGACCCGCGTTCCGGCAACGCCTCAGTACTGTTGACGGACTCGTCTTCGACCTGGATCAACCTGCACGACGATCTCAGCCCGCTGGATGACGGTCGCTTCCTGTGGACTTCCGAGCGATCGGGGTTTCGGCACATCTACCTGTACGGTCCGAACGCCCGGGAAGCGGTGGCTTTGACGCGCGGGGAATGGCTCGTCGATGAAATCGAATGCGTCGATCCGGACGCCGGGTATGTCTATTTCACCGGCTGGCGCGACGATCCCCGCACGGCGGCACTCTACAGAACCCGCCTTGCAGGCGGCACGCCCGGGGAACCGGAAAGCGTCACGAGTCGTGACGGCTGGCACGATATCGCAGCCTCGGCAGACTGTTCGACCTTTGTCGATACCTATTCATCGCCGGAGCAGCCGCCACAGATCAGCCTGCATGATCGCGACGGCAGACACCTTGCGTGGCTGTCGGAAAATGCCCTCGATTCCGACCACCCCTATTCACCTTATCTGGACACGCACGTCGTACCGGAATTCGGCTCGCTGAGCGTTGCAGATGGAACGGATCTCTACTTCAGGCTCTATCGCCCGAGCGATTTCGATGCCGCTCGACCATATCCCGCGATCGTCATGGTCTATGGAGGTCCGGGCGTGCAGCGGGTGCGGCGGGACTGGGGCCCGCTTAGCGCGCAGGTATACGCCGATGCCGGCTACGTCGTATTCGCGCTCGATAATCGCGGGTCTTACAGACGCGGCGTCGCGTTCGAATCCGGGCTGCACGAGTTGCTGGGCGACATCGAATTGCGCGATCAGCTGGACGGAGTACGCTTCCTCGGCGCTCTTCCATACGTCGATGCCGATCGCATCGGCGTGCAGGGCTGGAGCTACGGTGGCTACATGACGCTGATGATGCTCGCCAAAGGCGGCGAACTGATCGCTGCCGGCAGCGCCGGCGCACCGGTTACCGACTGGCGGCTTTACGATACGCATTACACCGAGCGTTATCTGTCGCGACCGCAGGACAACGAACAAGGCTATGAACGCAGCGCCGTGTTTCCATATCTCGATGGTATGTCCGGCGCATTGCAGCTCATTCACGGGATGGCCGACGACAACGTCTTCTTCATAAATTCGACCAGACTGATGCAGACACTGCAGCGCTCGAACCGGCCATTCGAACTCATGACTTATCCGGGAGAGACGCATTTCATTCGCGATCGGACATCGCGCCTGCATGCAGATCGCATGGCGCTGGATTTCTTTAACCGACACCTGCAATCTGCACGCTAGCGCGCGACCCGGCGCGGCCGCTACTCGAAGCTGAAGATATCTTCCTCGTCTTCGGTTCCCGTCATGCCATCCTCGAAATACTTCTTCCAGATCGCCGCCCAGGGTCGGCCATACATGTCGGGCACTTCGTACTCGATCACGTCACCGGGCGAAACCGGTGTTGCAAGACCGTCGATCGGGAAGATCGACTGAATGCATTCGACAAAGACATACGGCTCGGCGTCCGTAAACTCGTTTTGCTTCACGTAATTGCGAACGATGCGAACGGGCTCGACGAGCGCTTCGGGATCGTAAAAAATCGCTTCGTGGTTCAGACCGATGAAATTACCGGCGTCATCGTGATTCGGCGTATAGATCTCGATCGTCTGCAGCGCATTCGAGAACTCGTATGCCGCATGGACCTTCCAGCCCTGAATATTGGAAGTCCATGTAATGAGTGTATCGCCGTCCCAAAACCCAATCGTCTCGCCATACCAGCGCGGCACGTCCGCGCCGAGGCGAGGCACGGCACCGTCCATATTGAACTCGCGGCCGATGTGAATGTTCGTGATGAAGTTTCGCGCGACGCCCGCAAGGATCTGGACCATGTGCGGCGTCACCATGATGTAGTGCTCCCAGACGGCGAACTCATGCCAGCGGCGCATGAACCCCTCGGGCCAGCAATACTGTGACTGCCACTGCGGTGCGTTTGTGTTGCCCTGGTGATAGGTCTCCTGAACCATCCGGGTCTGGTATTCCTCAGTCAGCAGCGAGAGCACCGTCGGTGTTTGAACGTTGCGCATGCGAAACCAGTACTGGTTCCCGGGCGTAAAGCCGGGATGTGCATAGACGCCGGTCCACTCCCCGGGGACGGTCGCATAGGTATGTTCGGTCGGACCGCCGCGGCGACGCGTTTCTTCCATCAACGCTTCGTAATGCGCCTGCGCCGTCGCAAACGGATAAGGACTGACGATAGACTCGCGCGGATAGTCCCGGTCGCAAAACCCCCATGGCGCGCTCGCGGGCGGATCCTCGCCGATGAGTGAGCCACCGTTGGCCCCCCAGAGATCTTCGATGGCTGCGGGACTCATGCAGCGAAAATAGCGCGGATCCGACCAAAGCTCACGATCGGCATAGAAATCGTCGGAAGTGAACAGATCGCGCTCGAGCGGCTCGATACCCGGCGGCGCTTCGCCGTCACTTGCAGCGATCACCGCATTGTCGACATCAAAGAAGAATCCGGTGTCGTTCTGGCCGAACGGAATCGCCGCACCGGTGACCGGATAATCGTTCGCATCGTGCTCGAGCGGCCAGCCCCGACCGACACTTTCGAAGTCCATTTGCGCTGTCTGCTGTGCGCAAACGATGGAAGTCAGCCCCGCACCGAGCACGAGGATCAGACCGTCTCGAACGTTGAGTTTCATCGGTACTCCGCTGAATTGAACGCCGGTGCATGTCGTCAAGACACGGTATGCGACCGTCAAACGGCGCATTATAGTGCGTCCGGGCGGGCACCACGAATTTCGGCGGCGAGTTGCCTGTTCCTGCATGTCAGCAACGCGATGGCGAGGCAGCATCCGACATTCGCGGCCCGGTGCTATAGTCATCGGCCAGTATCCGAGCCGGAGCAGCAGCGTGGCAGACAACAGGCTCATCGCGTTCATCGAGCGCGCGCTTCAGGCAGGCAGGTCTCGAGATGAAATAGCCGGCATGCTCGAAGCGGCCGGCTGGTCGCATGATCGGATCGCCGACGGCCTGGCATATTTCGCCGAGAGCGACGATTCACTGGCCGTCCCGCGGCCGAAAGCACAGCTCTCAGCGCGCGACGCCTTTTGGTATCTGTTGATGTTTGCGACTCTGTACATCAGCAGCTATCAACTCGGCGCACTGCTGTTCCAGTTCATCAACCTGGCATTTCCGGACGAGCTCGATCAGTTTGGCAGAGCAGCGGGCAGTCGTGCGATTCGCTGGGCCGTCGCTTCACTGATTGTCGCATTTCCGATATTTCTGCTCGTTGCGCGCCGCGTGTCGAGAGAAACGCTGGAGGATCCGACGCGACGCACATCGGCCGTTCGCAAATGGCTCACTTATCTCACGTTATTCATTGCAGCCGTCGTTCTGCTCGGCGATGCGATCACACTGCTCAGCAATCTGCTCGGCGGAGAGCTGACGTCGCGCTTCGTTCTCAAAACGATCGTCGTTGCACTGATTGCCGGCGCGATCTTTACCTACTACCTGCGCGCCATGAAGGCGGATGATGAGGCGCTCGGGCAATGAACACGGAGCGGATGCTCGTATGGGGCAGCATCGGTGTCGTGGCAGCGGTCGTCATCGCCGGATTGTGGCTGTCCGGTTCGCCGCAAAACGCGCGCGCTGAGCGGCTCGACGAGCGCCGCATCGCGGACCTGATGCGCATCGTCCGCGTGCTCGAGCGAACCTGGCAGGACGATGAGGCGCTGCCGGAGCAGCTCGAAGAACTCGTCGATGGACGCAGGCTCGCCGAGCTGCCCGTCGATCCCGTCACGCAGGAAAGCTACGAATATCGGCGAACGGCGCGTATGCAATTCGAGCTTTGTGCGGACTTCGCGCGACCTGCGCCACGACTTTCAGGCGTCGATAATTTCTGGAATCACGACGCCGGGCATCAGTGTTATGCGTTCGATTTTGCAGAGCAAATGCAGACCGGCGGCCGCGATTAGACGGAGTCTGCCTACCGACGCGTTCCGCGCAGCTTCTGGGCTGCACGATAACGGGCTTCCGCCTCGACGAGCTCCGCCTGCGCCTGGGCGAGATCGATTTCATCATGACGACCCTCGAGGACTTCGCGGGCGCGATTGCGTGCTTCGAGCGCCGCTTCTTCATCGAGCTGGTCACCATGCAACGCGCTGTCGGCCAGCACGGTGACCAGATGCGGCTGAATCTCGAGGATGCCGCCCGTCACATAAAAGAACCTTTCCTCACCGTCACCGGTCTGGACGCGCACTTCACCAGGCTTGAGATTCGTCAGCAATGGCGCGTGCCGTGGCGCGATACCGAGCTCACCCATCTGTGCGGGTGCGAACAGCATCTCGGCTTCGCCGGAGAAGATCTCACCTTCGGCACTGACGATTTCCACTCGAATCGATGACATCTGATGTTCCCTGTATGCAGCGTATGGCTCTGCGTCTATTGCAGATTTCGCGCCTTCTCCTCAGCTTCGTCGATACTGCCGACATACGCGAAAGCCTGTTCCGGCAGATGATCGAATTCCCCGCTGACGATGGCCTTGAAGCTACGAATCGTATCCTTGAGTGGAACGTACTTGCCTTCCATGCCGGTAAACGCCTGGGCGACCGAAAACGGCTGTGAAAGGAACTGCCGCACCTTTCGCGCGCGCTGCACCGTCAGCTTGTCGTCTTCCGAGAGTTCATCCATACCAAGAATCGCGATGATGTCCTGCAGTTCCTTGTAGCGCTGCAGAACGGCCTGCGTGGCCCGCGCCGTGTCGTAATGCTCCTGGCCGATGATGTTCGGATCGAGCAGGCGACTGGTTGAGTCGAGTGGATCG
>JASFSB010000094.1:0-7066 GCA_050114615.1 Gammaproteobacteria bacterium | reverse complement strand
CCGAAGCGCAGGAGTTCCGGCGTCGAGACCACGACCGGGACGCGCCGTGCCGCTGCATAACTCATCAGCTCTTCGATGGCGCTGAGGCTGAGGATTCGGTTGTCGGGAATCAGCCAGAACCCGTCGATCTCTGCCGCCAGACGTTTGAACTGATATACCGTCTCGCGATCGGAGCCGGATACACGCGCCTCGAGCGTAATCCCCTGAGCAGCCGCGGCGCCTTTCGAAGCCTCGATCAGACTCTCGTGGCCTGGCCCGACGATCGTGCCGACGGCGCCCAGCGAATCATCGACGGCTTTCCAGAAGGCGAGCTGTTCGTCGAAAGCGGCGAGCATCGAAACGCCGGCAGCTGCCTGCTGCAGCTCCGGGTAGTCGGAATAGTTGAAGACCTGGCAGAAAACCAGCGGCGCATCGATTCCTTCGCGGGCGAATAAAGCGGCATCCAGGCCGATCGCCACGACCACGCTCGGGGCGGCAGCGCTCAGCTCCGTCGCCACGCGGGCATTTTCCGCAGGATCCGCGTCGCTGAGAACGCGCAGCAGGTATTCGTCCGCTGTGAGCATCCCGACGAGGCTGTTCGCGACATCCTGATAATCAGGTAATTGGCTGCTCACGAGGATCGCGACCGGCGCACTTGCCGGTTCCGGCGGGGCCGGAACGGGTTCGACGATCACCGGCGGCAGCCGGTCGAGCTGCGGCGTAACAACTGCCGCGAGCCGCTCGGTCGGCTCAGCCTGCGGAAGACCGGCACAACCGGCGAGACTCGCCAGTGCAGCGCAGTACACCAGGCACAGCCACCTGCGTATCGGTCCGACAAGGGAATGTGTGCTGATCGCACACCTGAGTAATCCGGCTTCCATGCAGACTCCGAGCGCGGCACATCCGTCGCCGCGATGAGTAACATCCCCGCACTGTCGGTATACCAGCGCCAAAATTCTGGTCAAGCGTGCGGGTCGCTACTTTCAGAGGAGACTCGAAAGCTGGTCACAAGACCTCGGAATGCCTCACAATGTGGATAAGCTGTGAATATCGCATGATGTAGTTATGGCAAATTCTGATCGCACCGGAGCGCACGAATTGCGCGCCAGGACGTTGACTGACCGGCTTTCGATGATCGCCCTCGCCCTGCCAGTCATGCTCTGGATGACAAACGCCCAGGCGCATCACGCATTCAGCAGTGAATTCGACGGCGATCTCGAAGGCGCCGTCGAAGGCATCGTGACGAAAGTGTGGTGGGCAAATCCGCACATTCGCTACGACGTGGACGTCACCCTCGAAGACGGCTCGATCGAGCAATGGTCTCTGCACCCGCCGGGTAATCTCCCGACTTACCGCAGAGAAAACTGGACGCCGCAAACGTTGCAGGCCGGCGACTTCGTTTCTGCAACAGGTAACCTCGGTCGTGACGGCGCGAAAAAACTCTACGCCACGTGCATCAGCCTCGAAAGCGGCCGGCAGCTCGGCCGTTGCGTGTCACCTGGTTCTGTCAGCAGTGTCACGGCTGACCCGGATCGCGATTACACCTATGAGGCAAACGACTACGCCGTGGATATCTCGGGTTTCTGGGACAACCGTTACAGGTTTCGCACGACAGTCGACGATTTCGAGCCCAGGCCGATGCCGATGACGGCAGCGGCCCGCACCATATACGAGGCTCGCAGGTACGGTGACGACCATGTGCTACGGTGTCTTCCCCCAGGACTGCCGCGAATTTTCGGTTCGCCGTACCCCGTCGAAATTCTCGATGCCGGCAGCCATTACGTGATGGTGTTCCTGCAGGACAACTCGCCGCGCTGGGTCTATATGGATGGCCGGGATCCACTGCCGGATCAGCCGCTGTCGTCGATGGGATTCTCGGTCGGACACTGGGAAGATCGCACGCTCGTCATTGAGACGACACATCTGTCGCCCGGCTGGCTGGACGGTTCGGGCTATCCGATGACAGGCGGCGACGGTACCCGAATACTCGAGCGCTGGAACGTCGCGGAGGATGGTCTGACAATCGACCGCACGATGACGATCTACGACGACTACTACACCGAACCGCTCGTTCGCACGCGTGGTTCGCAGCGCGGCGATTCACGCAACCTGCTCGAGAGCCCGCCGTGCGACGCGACCGCTTTCTATGCGGAAATGCTCGAAAGCGGCCGACTGGAGGAATTTTTCCGCTAGCGATCAGCGCGCGTTACGAGCTCATTTCGTTCAGCAGCTGCTCGGCGCTGCGACTGAGCAGCACTGCATCGACACCTGCGACAATGAGTGTGTGACCGCGTCTCGAATACGGCGCGACCGCGGCAGCGGACATACCGAAAATCCCCAGCGGCATCCCCGCCGCCTGACAGCGGTCGGTCACGTGATCGATCGCAGCGACCACGTCAGGATGATCAAGCTGCCCGGTTCTTCCCAGACTCGCCGAAAGATCGTAAGGCCCGATCAGCACGGCGTCGATGCCGCGGACCGCGACAATCGAGTCGATGTTCGCGACAGCCTGAGCATGTTCCGCCTGGACGACGATACCGACCTGACGGTTCGCGCCTGCGAGATAGCCCGAAAACTCGCGTCCGTAGCCATGCGCGCGCGCAAGACCAACGCCGCGTGCGCCATCGGGCGCATAACGAGCATACTCAACTGCGGCCGCCGCCTGCTCCGCCGTATTGACCTGCGGGACGATGATTCCTTCCGCGCCGAGATCGAGCGTTCGCCTGATCGCGACGGCCTCCAGCGCCGGCACGCGGACCACGCAGAAGATCCGTCGATCGACCGCCTGCAGCACCGCAGCGATGTCGCCGAGGTCGAACGGGCCGTGTTCAGCGTCGACAAACAGCCAGTCGAATCCGGTGTCTGCCAGCACTTCTGCCACGGCCGGCAATGGCAGTGTCAGCATCGTGCCGAGCAGCCGCTCACCGGCTCGCAGGCGCTCACCAAACGATTTCCCCATCTCGCCCTCCCGCAAGGCCCTGCATACATAATTCGACGGTCATTCTATTGCAGGCTCAGACGGCTCTCATTCTCGCGGTCGCCGTACTTCAGAAAACCTCTCAACGGCCGATATAGCGAGCATGTTGCAACGCGATCCCGACGACAACTGGGAAGACGCCTATCGGGGGCTCGTGGCCGAGCTCGAGTCGAAGGAACGTCGCTGGACGGCAGTCGAGTCCGATCTGCGCCATGCCGCCACTGCGCTCGCGATTGCCGCGATGGGCCAGTCCGACGAGCTCGACGGGATTCTGTCGCGCATCACCGAACAAACCCGGGACGCGACCGACTCACTCGCGCCGGAAATCGACAAACTGGCGGCGCTGCTGAAGCGCTCGGAGGCTCCGCACCGGCAGCTCGACGCTCGGAGCAGCACTGACTCAGAGCCGACGGACGGGACCGAAGCGTCGAGCGAATCCCTGCTGGATATTCGCATCATCGTGAATGCGCTGACCGCTCGCCTCGCCTCGATTCCCGATCTCGCCGACGTGGCTGAGCAGATCCGGCAGCAGTGTGACAACGAAGACTGGAGCGCTTCGCTCAACAACGTTGCCGACAGCATTGCACAGGTTGTGAGCTCGCTACACGCCGAGCGCCGGGAGCTCGAGGAATTTCTTGCGAATGTCACGGCACAGCTGGCCGGATTCGAACAATGGGCGCAATGGCATCTGAATGACACGCAACAGCGGCGCGATGAGAACGCCGATCTCGAACGCTCGGTCACCGACCAGATGCAGGACCTGCATGCGGAGGTCGAATCGAGCGACGATATCCGCCACCTCAAGGAAACGGTACAGACGCGGCTTCAGGCAGTGACCGAAAGGGTGCGGGAATTCAGGGCGAACGAAGCACGCCGACTCTCCGAAGCGCAAACGCGCAACGCAGCGCTGGCCGGTGAAGTCAGCCGGCTGCAAAAACGCACCTTCGAGCTCAGTGAGATCTGTGGCGACCAGCAGAATCGGCTCATGCTCGATGCTCTGACAAAGGTTCATTCGCGCTACGCGTATGAAGAGCGCCTGCAGCGGGAATTCGAGCGCTGGCAAAGTGATCATCAGCCACTGAGCTTCACACTGTGGGATATCGACAAGTTCAAGGCAATCAACGACACGTTCGGTCACGACGCGGGTGATCGCCTGCTGCGTCGGATCGGGTTGATATTGAACAAGCACCGACGTCGCGAGGACTTCGTGGCACGTATCGGCGGAGAAGAGTTCGTCCTGCTGCTGCCGGGAACCAATGTCGAGCTCGCTGCAGGCATCGCCGAGCGCCTTCGCGCTGCAGTCGCGGGCACGCCATTCAATTATCGCGGGAAGCCACAGTCCGTTACGATCTCCTGCGGCATCACCGAATTTCGCGACGGAGACACGCCGCTGAGCGTTTACAAGCGCGCCGATCAGGCGCTCTACGAAGCGAAGGACAACGGGCGCAATCGCTGCATCAGCGTCTAGTGCGCTCAGGCGCGAGTCCCGAGACGGGGCGTCTACTGCCGAATCTGGGGCAGAACCTCAGTCTCGACCGCATGCAGCGGCACGAGGCCCGATTCCACCTGCGCGAATTCACCCAGACGCCTCACCCACTGGTCGCGGTAGCGCGCGTGAATTCCGAGCCGCGCCAGGACCTGCTGGACGCCGTCGCGGCCGATGATGCCGTCCTCATCGCAGAGCCTGAGCAAGGCATGCGTCGAGCGAATCGCCAGATCGGCCGAGGCGACATACCAGCCATTTTGCTTGCGGTACGGCCCCGCCAGCCAGAACATCAGCGATCGGCCGAAGTCGACGGTATCCCGATCGCCGAAATCCGGGAACGCCCATTCGAGCGCCTGATCGATCAGCGCGTCATCACGCGGAATCGCCAGACCAAGATGCCCCCGCACTGATTTCGCTCTGACGGCGACAGCTCGAAACCCATCGGTCCTGAGCTTCTCGAGCACGTGCAGGCCTTCGCGCTGCAGCCTGTTCACGTCCTCCGGCGTACAGTCGAGCACGGATGCCAGCGATTCCAGCGACGTCGGTGAATCGGTCGTGAAGACGCGCGCGCGCAGAATCAGGCGATGTCTGTGATCGCAGTTTCTGAATGCATATTCGATGAGGCGCGGTATTCCGTAACGCTGAACGAGCGACCCGGCCAGTTCGTTCGTCGAACAATACTGTACGCGCTTCCACAACTGCGCAAGCTCGGGCGGCCAGCCTGGATGTGGTTTCGGCAGTGCATTGCGAAAGTCCTTCTCGCCGCGCTCACCGGAAGCCCAGGCACCCAGAACCCGGAAGAAGGTCGTGATTTCCCGAGGCGTACGATGTTTCTTACGGCGTTCACGAACGTCACCGCGAGCCAGACTCGGCGGCGGCTTTCGATACGCGTCATCGATGACGTCGTCGAGTGCGCACAGCAGTTCCAGCGTGCGCTTCGGACCGATGTTCGGGAGGTCCAGCAGGGAGCCGATGGTCATCTCTTCGCACTGTAACGGTGTTTTGCCCAGTGCCTTTTCGAAGGCTTTCTGGGTCGCCTGCGGCAGGCACAGCGCAACCAGCGGAATCGGTGGAAAACCCGCTTCCGCGATGTCTGCATCGCGGTGATCGCGCAACATGCCGCCCAGCCATTTCAGTAACTTGTCGAGATCAGATTTTTCCAGCTTGACGTCACGCTGCCAGAAGCGTGTATCCAGCGCACGAAGTCTGAGTTCTTCGCCGGCCAGCTCCCCCAGAAACTTCGGGACGACTTTGTCTCCGGCGACCGTGCGCAGCGCCGCCGGCGCCAGTGCCACGGGTGGCTGACCCCAGTGGCGTTCCTGCGGCTTATCGACGGGCGCACTGTGCATGCTGGCCTCTGCGGAGATTCGAGTATCTGGCAGAGTCTAAGTATGGCGGCGCCTGGAAACGGCAATCGACTTCTCAATTCCGGCAATTTCCGGCCGCCTGGAAACCCGTTCAGCGCTTGCGGGCGGACCGCTCAGCCGGTGGCATTCCAGGCCGACGAATCGCCTTTCAGGTGGCGTTCCCTGGAACCGGTGAATCGATGGTGAGATTTCAACGACCGCGCTGGCTTCGTATACTGCCGCCGGGCCTTCGTCTGAATTCAGGAGAACAACGATGCTGCGTGGATACCTTCTTCCTCTGGTCAGTACTGTCTGCGGCCTGGTGATCGGCAGCGCCGCCGCACGGGCGCAGACGGACGCCATCGAACCCGTGACGGACGCCATGCTCGCCGCACCGGATGACGGCGACTGGCTGATGTGGCGCCGTACCCTCGACAACTGGGGCTTCAGCCCGCTCGATCAGGTCAACCGCCGCAATGTCGGGGAACTGCAGCTGGTCTGGTCCCGCGCGCTGACCCAGGGCGTTCAGGAAGGGACGCCGCTCGTTCATGGCGGCATGATGTTCTTTCCGAATCCGAACGACGTCACCCAGGCCTACGACGCCCGGACCGGCGATCTGATCTGGGAGTATCGCCGCCCGGTTCCCGACGATGTCGGTCAGTACTTCCCGGCTGCATCAACGAACAGAAATCTCGCGATCTACGGCAATCTGATCCTCGACAATGGCGCCGACGGCTATGCGTATGCGCTCGAGGCGACCACCGGTGAACTCGTCTGGGAAAGCTTCATCCTCGATTATCGCGCCGGCGCCAAGAACAGCTCCGGGCCGATCGTAGCCAACGGCAAGGTCATCTCGGGTCGCAGCTGCGAGCCCGAGGGCGGACCGGAAGCCTGCGTCATCACCGCATTCGATGCCCTGACCGGCGAAGAGCTCTGGCGCACTCGTACGATACCGCGGCCTGGCGAGCCGGGCGATGAGACCTGGGGAGACGTGCCCTACGAAGAGCGCTGGCACGTCGGCATGTGGATGGTGCCGAGCTTCGACCCCGAGTTGAACCGCATTTATGTCGGCACATCGGTGACATCTCCAGCTCCGAAGTTCATGCTCGCGGGCAACGACGAACAGTATCTCTATCACAACTCGACACTGGCGCTCGACGGCGACACGGGTGAAATCGTCTGGTATTTCCAGCATCTGGTTGATCACTGGGACCTGGATCATCCCTTCGAGCGGCTGCTCGTCGATACGGTTGTCGCGCCGGATTCTGATGACGTCCG
>JASFSB010000093.1:0-7101 GCA_050114615.1 Gammaproteobacteria bacterium | reverse complement strand
CGAACTCACGCCCACGCAGCGATCCGCTTGCCCCACCGTCAGGGAACCATTGCTTCCGCAGCGCATCATGGCCCACGAACGGACCGAGAAACGGCGGTTCGTCGATGTCACGCCTGAGTTCGAACATCGCATCGGGCGTAAATAACGACACATAGGTTTCTGCGTCATTCGTATTGAGTGCAGCTGCATAACGCATTAACAACTGCTCAATCTGCATGTAGTCCTCGACGCTCCGCAAACGTTGCTCCAGCGCTGCCGTCGCCGAGGACGTACCGGATAGCAGATGAAAGTTGCGGCGCTGCAGCTGCCATCGCGAATCTCTGCACAGCCCGCAGCCGTTGCCGACGAATTCACCGGCAGCCGGAACGTCACCGCGCAACTGCCAGTTGAGCCAGCTGACGGCCACTGCCGCCGCCGCTCCGCCATTGGTCTCCTGAAACGTACCACCATGCCCGACCGCGAGATTCGCGACGGCGACCGGCACACCGTCGATTCGTTCGAAGTCATCCATGCCGTTTTCCCAGGCGATGTCGTTCGGCCCACCGAGGATGTAGATAACAGGCGTATGAACATTACGCAATGCGTCCTTGCGAAGATCCATCTCGGGCAGGTCGGGTGGGTCTTCGTTGAAGATACCGGTGTTGTGCAGCACGAGCGTTTTGACGCGAGGATCGTGCGCGACACGTAAAGCCTGGATTCCTCCGCAGCTCCAGCCCGAAAGCGCTATCTGCTCGGGGTCGATCAGGCCGTAGTACACGCTGCCGGCGCGCTGATTCTCGGCCAGCGCCCAGTCGATCGCCCTGGTCAGATCGGATGCCCTCGTGCGTGCGGATAATGTCTGGCCCGGTTCG
The DNA here is from genome assembly GCA_050114615.1 of Gammaproteobacteria bacterium. Lineage (GTDB taxonomy): Bacteria > Pseudomonadota > Gammaproteobacteria > Steroidobacterales > Rariloculaceae > JAHEEO01. The sequence goes on along the minus strand of JASFSB010000093.1, from coordinate 6,250 downwards.
GGATCCGGTTGCGGCGCGCGAACCGAGGCGCCGGGACCGCTGAATATTCGGCCGCTTGCAATGACGAGATAACCGTGGGATGCGAGCTCGAGCAAATGAAAACGCGTACTTGCGCCATCGTCGGAACACCCACCGTTGCCCCACGCAACGATACCGAGCTTCCCTGCAGGCAGCGTGCTGAGATCGGCCGGCCGATAGACGACGTGGTCCGGCAAAGAGGCGACTTCTTCCTTGAGGGCCGGAAACGGCCCTGTTCCGGGCGTATCCGGCACTGCCGCTGCGGAGTCGGGCTGCGCGCAAACGCGCGCGGCAATTAAAAACAGCACAAGAGAAGCGCCGATAGCGCGTGTGCGCGAAAAATTCATGTCTGAACTATGCACTTGCCCCCCGAGATCTGAACAGCAGCGCAGGAGCGCAAAACGGATCCCGCTGAAGCGCCAATTGTCCCACTGAACCCGCGTCCATGCCAACGCGAAAGCTCAAAGCCGATCAGCAGAGAACGAACATCACAAACCTATTGTTAGTGATACGACGACGGCCATGCTGCTGAATGCAGTCATTCAGCAAATGCCGGCTGGTCAGGACGCGTTAAGGCGTCTGCGAACTACGACGAGCGTAGCGCGCGGCAGGCACTGCAGGGCACGCACCGGCGATACGTTCGCCGACAGCCCTGATGGCGGTGTTTGCCGCCGCCCATTCTTCGATGTCGGCGAGAACCGGAATACAGACAAGCTCCCCGAGTTCGAGCCCGGCCAGAGACGCCGATACGAGCGCCTGTGGGGACATGACCGCTTCGCGTGGAAACTGCTTGTAGAACTCATCCGAACCGAGTTCGGTGCGAACGAGTCCCGGAACGAGCGCCTGTAGTCGGATGCCCCTGTCGGCGACTTCCTCGCCAAGCGCCTGAGTGAAGTGCACGACGTACGCCTTCGTGCCCGCATACACAGCCGCGTTCGGCATGGTCGTAAACGACAGCCCGGAGCCGACATTGACGATCGTTCCCAGACCCCGTTTGAGCATACCGGGCAAGGCGGCACGCGCAAGCCGGGTCAATGCAGTGACGTTGACGTCGAGCATACGCTGAATGGCATCACTCGATGTCTGATCGAATGGCAGAATGCCGCCGACACCCGCATTGTTGACCAACATGCTCAGCGGCCGCTCTGCCGCAGCGGTTTCGACCAGGCGTCGCTGTTGCGGTTCCGCGAGATCCGCCGCGATTACGTCGACGATGACACCATGGCCATCGCGCAGCGTGTCGCGGAGCCGCTCAAGTCTGTCGCGTCTGCGTGCGACGAGAATGAGATCGTAACCGGCCGCGGCCAGTTGGCGGGCGTACTCAGCACCGATTCCCGACGATGCGCCAGTCACAAGCGCCAGAGCGTTTCCTATATCTGTAGTCATGACGTGTGCGGCCTTCCGGCGACGATGCCCTCCGACCGGCGATTGTCTTTAAGCATGCTCACTGTCTCAACAGGCGCTCGGCCTCCGCGCAGTCCCGACTCATCTCAAAGTAGCGCGCGACGGTATCGACATCCGTTTCGTATGGATGCGCCTCGCCGGGCAGGCGGCGCAGCTGAGCGATGCGCGCCCGGTCGTAAGCGCGATCGAACTCAGTATGGTTACTCATCAGCACGGTTGCGCCGGCGGCCCGCGCGAGCTCGGCTGAGCGAATCATGCTATCGCGGTAAGTTGCGAATGCCTGTGCCGACGGCGGGAAATTGAACGCCGTGCCACCGGCATACATGACGGTCAGCGTACGGCCGCCTTCGCGCACCGGAAATAGATACGACAGCGTGCCGGGCGTGTGGCCCGGCGTCAAAATCACGTTGACCGTCGTGTCCCCGAGTGAAAGCTCCAGACCCTCGCGTCCGATGCTGATGTCGCGGCTCGGCACCCCACCGGGATATTCCGTACGCGCGAGTGTCGCCTCCCAGTCCGCTTCGCCCATCACGATCTCGGTGCCGAAGCGGCGCTGAAATATCGCAGCACCCTGATCATGATCGCCATGCGCATGACTGATCAGAATGTAGCGGACATCGTTTGGATCGAAGCCGAGTGCTCGCAGGCCGTCGATCATTTCAGCCTCGACAGCGTATTCAAATACCGAGTCGATCACGATGATGCCTTCACTCGTCGTCAGCGCCCAGGCCGAATGGAACCTCGTCCCGATGAAATACAGGTTGTCGAACACTCGGTAAGGACGCGCATACCAGGTGTCGCGCGGCGGCGGCGCGCGATTGCCCGGCGGTCTGCGCGGTGCGCCGTAGCGATTATCCGGAACGCCGCAGATCCGTCGATACGTGCCGGAATGATCGAGTCCGGCGGCCTGCCTGGCCGCTGCAAAAAGTGCCTCGGGGGTGCCGGGCGTCGGCTGTGCGCGCAGCGCGACCGCGCAAAAGCAAAGACACACGATGAGCGTCCACTTGTGAAACGTCATGGCAATTTCCCTCCGCGATTCACAGGCAATGTTCGAGCCATCAATCAGAACTTTCACTCAAGCCTCCGTCATTCTCTGATGCGAGGATAACTCAGAGCACTCTGCAATGTGTGCGACTGTCTGACCGCGGACGATCAATCGGGCCGGAGCAGATGAGTCGATCGGCCGGTTTATTCGGCTGCGACAGGTCAAACAACTCGAATCTGCATAGTGATCAGGGTAATCTCCCGGCAGGTTCGCGATATCGGAGTCGGAAAAGATGATTATGACGCTTTATGCCAGAGGCCCGCTTGCCTTGCTCGCAGGTCTGTTAGCAATGATCGCGCAGGTCGTCGCCCAGTCACAGGTTGCCGCACCGGACTTCGCCGGTTCATCTATGGTGAGTCCTCCACACGACTGGCCCACCAATGGCGGCGACTGGTACAACCGCCGTTACTCCCCTCTCGAGGAGATCAACCGCGACAACGTCGCGGACCTGAAGGGTGTCTGGCGCGCGAGGCTGAATGGGTCCGGCGTCGGTCCGCAGTATTCAGCCGAAGCGCAGCCGATTTTCTACGACGGCGTACTTTACATCGCGACCGCTGCCAATGACGTATTTGCGCTCGACGTCGAAAGCGGCGCATTCAACTGGACCTACGAGGCGAATCTCGACCCGACCATATCGACGGTCTGCTGCGGCTGGACCAACCGTGGCGTCGCGATCGGTGACGGCAAGGTTTTCATGGGCCAGCTCGACGGCAAGCTTGTCGCGCTCGATCAATTCACCGGTGACGTGATCTGGAGCATTCAGGCAGAACGCTGGCAGGAGGGATTCACGATCACGACTGCACCACTGTATTACAGCGGTCTGATCATTACCGGTTTCGCCGGCGCAGAATATGGCGTACGCGGTCGCGTCAAAGCGTACGACGCAAAGGACGGTTCGCTCGTATGGACGTTTTACACAGTGCCCGGCCCCGGCGAGTTCGGCCACGAAACCTGGTCGCAGGACAACGACGTCTGGCGCGGCGGTGGTGCGACGGTCTGGCACACGCCGGCACTCGATCCCGAACTCGGTCTGATCTACTTTTCAACCGGCAATGCCGGACCGGATTTCAATGGCGCTGTGCGCCCCGGCGACAACCTGTTTGCTGCATCGATTGTTGCAATCGATGTGATGACGGGCGAGTACCGCTGGCACTTCCAGGAGGTGCATCACGACCTGTGGGACTATGATGCGCCGAATCCGGTCGTGCTGTTCGACCTCGAATACGACGGTGTCGTTCGCAAAGGTCTTGCCCAGGCGGGCAAGACCGGATGGATCTATATTCTCGACCGCACCAACGGCGAACCATTAGTCGGTATCGAAGAGCGCCCGGTTCCCCAGGAGCCGCGCCAGCTGACTGCCCCAACCCAGCCATTCCCGATCGGTGACTCGTTCGTGCCACAGGTGGTCGAGATTGCGCCGGAAGGATTCGAACTCGTCAACGGCGGCAGCGTCTTCACCCCATACTGGACCGACTACGTCATTGCGAAGCCGGGTCTGCGCGGCGGAGCAAACTGGCCACCCAGCTCGATAGACGTCGAAACCGGATACATGTACGTATGCGCAGAGGATGGCGCCGGCGCGTTCCGCGCATGGGAAATCACGGACGACCTGCCGCCGGACGGCGAGCAGTATATCGGCGGTAATTACGGCGCGAATCCAATGCCGGTATTCGGCGTATTTTCCGCTGTCGATCTGCACACGAATAAGCTTGCGTGGCAGCAGCACTGGCCCGAGCGCTGCCTCAGCGGTTCGGTGACTACGGCCGGAGGTCTGGTATTCGTGGGCCGCAGTGACGGGCGCCTCACCGCGCTCGACTCGGCGACGGGAAATCTGTTGTGGGAATTCCAGACAGGGTCGGGCATGAATTCGACGGCGAGTGTGTTTCAACATCAAGGCCGTCAGTACGTGGCCGCGCTCGCAGGCGGCCACGTGCGCGGCGGAGCTCGGGGAGACAGCGTTTGGCTGTTCTCACTGAGCGGCACACTTGAGGAAGTGCCGCCTGCCGCGCAGTCAATGATACGAGAAACGCTGAGCAGCGAACCTGCGGAAATCAGTCTCGATGACGGAATGGCCGCATACGCCCGCTCATGCGTATTCTGCCACGGCGCTGACGGGACCGGAGGTCATGGCGGGCCTGCCTTCAGCACGGAACTCGAGGCAAGCGAGATTCAGCGCATGGTAACCGGCGGCAGCAACACGATGCCGGCGTTCGGCACAATGCTCGATGACTCGGGCCTGGCGAATGTCACCGCCTGGGTGCTCGAACTCGTACGCCAGGCGCGCGAAGCGGAGTCGCGTTGATCAGTGACTGATATCACCAGGTTAGCGCTCGTGGCCGGATGCGTGTTTCTGGCCATGTTGAATTCGCAAGCGTGTGCGCAGGTCGACGACGAAATCTTCGGCCCCGATGACGGAACAGATGCCCTGCTGCGCACGCTGATCGATTCCGCACCGACGCTTACCGCAGAGCGAACGCAGATCGAACTCGATCCGAACCCGGGAATCGGCCGAATCCCGGCGATCGCCGGGGACGCAGACGGCAATGTGTATATCATCCAGCGCAATCCGGACATCGACGCAATCATCGTCATCAAACCCAATGGGACCGTGCTGCGATCGTTTGGCCACGGACTGTTCGAATACGCTCATAGCGTGCGTCTGGATCCGGACGGAAATATCTGGGCAGTCGACGCACAGACGTCGATGATTTACAAGTTCTCGCCACAAGGCGATGTACTACTCGAAATCAGCGTCGGAGATGTGCCCGACATCGAGCGGATTCAGCGCGGTGCTGCCGACATCGCTTTCGGGCCGGATGGCTCGATTTTCGTCGCTGACGGATATGCCAATGGTCGCATAGTGGTGTACGACCGATCCGGCAGAAAGCTGCGAGAGTGGGGCCGCAGGGGTAATCGGCCGGGCGAATTCAATCTCCCGCACGGCGTGGCCGTCGCGGACGACGGTACCGTGTATGTTGCCGATCGAGAGAATGGCCGAATACAGCGTTTCACGACTCAGGGAGAGTATCTCGGACAATGGCACTATGGCGGACGCGTGATCAGCCTCGCCTTTGCGCCGGATCGTTCACTCTACGTTGCCGCGGAACCCAAAGGCGTTTCAATGACGCAGTCGTATCTGCTGCGAGTGAATCTCGACGACGGCAGCTTGACCGGCAAAATCCGGGCCTTCGGGCATCAGCTCAGCATCGGCAGCGACGGAGTCCTGTTGCCAGGTCCGCTGACACAGCCACTGGCGATCTATCGACTGCAATAATGAAGCATCGAACTTGTTTACGTATCAGTGACGGAGACCCGGCAATGGCGCAACATTTAACCCGCCGAAACATCCTCAGGGCTTCATCTGTGATCGGCGCAGCCGTGGGTGGCGTCGGCCTTTTATCGAATTCGCCGCGGGCCAGGTCGCAGTCGAGCACTGCGCAGAACGAGCCGTTCTTTCGGGATGACTGGTTCGGAGAGCCCTGGCGCAATCCGGAAGCCGTCGTCCTCATTCACGGCGCGCTTGAATCCGGCATCATCTGGTATGCCTGGATGCCGACGATGGCAAGTGAGTTTCGCGTCATTCGGCCCGATTTGCCTGGATGCGGACAATCTGCAGTGCCGGAAGGCTTTGACTGGTCGTTCCCGGGTCTTGCCGCCTATGTGTCACGTGTGCTCGACAAGGCGGGCGTCGAGTCGGCCCATATCGTCGGCGCAAAAACCGGCGGGCCCATCGCGATGCAGTTCGCTGCCGATTTTCCGGACAAGACACTTTCCTTATCGGTG
>JASFSB010000092.1:0-7160 GCA_050114615.1 Gammaproteobacteria bacterium | reverse complement strand
TTCGAAAAACGCGAGGAAGTTCTCTGCGAGATATGTCTGATCACTTGGACTCAGCGAACCTACGATGCCGAAATCAACCGCCATGTAGCAAGGTTTCGCCGGATCGGCGATATCGACGAAGATATTACCCGGGTGCATGTCGGCATGAAAAAAATTGTGGCGGAACACCTGAGTGAAAAATATCTCGACGCCGGCTTCTGCGAGCCGTCTGAAGTCTGTATTGGCTGCTCTGAGCCGCTCGATGTCGCTGATCCGTATACCATCGATGCGCTCCATCGTGAGCACATTCGAGCGACAAAAGTCCCAGTATATTTCCGGAACATACAGCAGATCCGAGCCCTCGAAATTGCGCCGCAGCTGTGAAGCGTTCGCTGCCTCACGCAGTAAATCGAGTTCACTGGTCAGCGTTTTTTCGAACTCTTCGACGACCTCGACCGGCCGTAACCTTTCGCTGCCGTCGATTGCATCACGCGCGAGTCGCGCGAAGAAGTAAAGCAGCTCGAGGTCCCGTGCAATCGCCTCGCGTATACGCGGACGCAACAACTTGACGACGACGTCCGCCCCGTCGCCCAGACGCGCGCGGTGGACCTGCGCGATCGATGCCGCGGCGAGAGGCTCCGAGTCGAATTCCGCAAAGACTTCGTCGATTGGCTGGCCGAAGGCCGATTCGATGATTCGGGTTGCTTCAGCGGCAGGAAACGCGGGGACCTGATCCTGCAACTTTGCCAGCTCCTCGGCGACGTCGTCGGGAAGCAGGTCGCGGCGTACCGAAACGGCCTGGCCAAATTTGACGAAGATCGGGCCGAGCGCTTCGAGCGCCAGTCGAATTCGCGCACCCAATGGCCGTGTCGGCGGCTTTCTCCAAAATCGCAGGTAGCGCAGCCAGGCGATCGGGCGCAGCGGCCCCCGGCGCCACAGAATGTCGTCGAGCTGATGCCGCGCCAGTATCGATTCGATGGCCAGCAGCCGCCAGATCAGACGCATCCTCATGTCCGGGCTGCGCCCGGCACCCGGCCGGCCAGCCGCTCGATACGCTGGCCGAGGCGGTCCACGTCGTCGCGCAGCCGCTCCACCTCGCGCAGCAAGCGCTCAACCTGACCCGGACGCGGCAGTTCATTGGCTTCCGCCTGCAGATACTCCGCTGCGTCACGTTCCAGCGCGCTGCTCGTCCGCATGCCCCATGCGAGCGCGGCGTCGCCCATTTGCGTAACCACCCGTGCGGGCATGCTCCCGATCCAGCCGGCGACTTCGTCTTCTATTTCCGGGCGCGCGAGTCGAAGCATTCGGCTGTAGCGCTCGGCAACGCGCAGGCTGCCGCGAAACTCCACTTCGCCTGCACCGAGCTGCGACAGGGATTGCGCGCTCGACATCGCGATCAGCTCGAGCATGCCCGCCCTGATAACGATATCGGCAGCCGCGTCTCCGGCGACTTCACGAAACCGCAGCCGTTGCCGGCTCACACTCAGTTCGATTCGCCAGTTCGTATGTACAACGTCGAGAATCATCGACCGGCCTTCCAGTCCATGCAACTCATCGGACGCCGCCGTTGACTGCACGATCCAGCGGTTGACTGCGACTTCGGCTCGGCCCAGCAGCAGCGAGGAAAACGGCAGCGTCCTTTGCGTCGTCATGATCAACGCGCCAACGGCGCCGCGCTAGAACCGAAAGCCGACATGCACGGCAACAACGCCCATCGTCAGATTGAAATACTCACATCGCTCGAAGCCGGCTGCTTCGCACATGCTCAGCAGCGTTTCCTGATCCGGGTGTCGCCGAATGGATTCGGCCAGATAGCGATAGCTGTCAGCGTCGTTCGCGAGCAGTGCGCCGAGCCGCGGCAGCACCTGAAAAGAGTAAGTATCGTAAATCGGCTCGATGGCGGCGACCTTAGGCTTCGAGAATTCGAGTACGACGAGCCGACCGCCCGGCCGGAGCACGCGATAAAACTCCCGCAGTGCCGCATCCTTGTCGGTGACGTTGCGTAAACCAAAGCCGATGGTGACGCAATCCATGCTGCGCGCAGCGACTGGCAGATGCTCGGCATCGGCGATCGCGTATTCGACGTTGCCGACGATCCCGGCGTCGAGCAGCCGATCCCGACCGACTTCGAGCATATTCGCATTGATGTCACTGACGATGACGCGTCCGCTGCTGCCAACGCGTTTCGCCATCGAAATACTGAGATCCCCGCTGCCGGCTGCAACGTCGAGCGCGTAGTCCCCTCGGCGCAGGCCGGTCCGCTCAATGGCAAAGTGCTTCCAGAAGCGGTGCAATCCGAACGACATGACGTCGTTCATCAGATCGTAACGTGGCGCTACAGAGTCGAACACGCCACCCACGCGACGTTTTTTCTCATTCCAGGTAACGCGCTCGTAACCGAAATCGGTGTCACGTCCGGGGCCTTTCTCTGTCTCGTTCATTCCCCGGTCGCCCTGGAATGTCCGGCGGCTTCGAGACGATCGAGATAACGCCGCCACCTGGATTCGTAGCTGCATGCGAGGTCGCGCAGAACACGCCATGAATACAGTCCGCTGTCGTGCCCATCGTCAAAAACGATCCGTATCGCATAGCGCCCTATAGGCTCTATACGCTCGATGCCGACGAATTTCTTGTCGGTTACGAGCACACCTTCCCCGGCGGAGTGACCCGTCACCTCTGCGGATGGCGAATGCACGCGCAGATATTCGGCAGACAACGAAGCCGTGAGCCCGTCCACAAACGTCACGTCGAGGCACCGGCTGCTCTTCCTTAGAGTCAGCTCGACGGGAACAGGGATTTCCTCGCCTTTTTTCACAGTCTCAATCTAAAGAATGTAACGCGAGAGATCTTCGTCGCGAACGAGCTCACCAAGATGCTCGTCGACATAGCCCGCGTCGATCGTGAATTCCTGACCGCTGCTGTCGGCTGCCGCGAAAGAAACAGACTCCAGCAGTCGCTCCAGAACCGTGTGTAGCCGGCGCGCTCCGATATTTTCGCTTTGCTCGTTCACCTGCCAGGCGATCTCGGCGATGCGACGCACGCCCGATTCGGCGAAATGCAGACGTACGTTTTCGGTTGCCAGCAGGCTTTCGTACTGCTCAGTCAAAGATGCGTCGGGCTCAGTCAGAATTCGCACGAATTCGTCAACGCCGAGCGCATCGAGTTCAACGCGGATCGGGAAACGCCCCTGCAATTCCGGAATCAGATCCGACGGCCTGGCCACACTGAACGCGCCGGACGCGATAAACAGTATGTGATCGGTACGAACCATCCCGAATCGCGTATTGATCGTGCAACCTTCGACGAGCGGCAACAGATCACGCTGCACGCCTTCGCGAGAAACGTCTGCTCCGTGCGTGTCGGAACGACGCGCGACTTTATCGATTTCATCGATGAAGACGATTCCATCGTTCTCGACGGCCTGCACCGCGAGCAGTTTCAGCTCGTCTTCGTTTATCATTTTCGCCGCTTCTTCATCGCGGAGCATCGCAAACGCATCCGCGACTTTCAGCTTGCGCGAGTGAGTCCTGCCGCTGCCGATGTTTTGAAACATGTTTTGCAGCTGGCTCGTCATCTCCTCCATGCCGGGAGGTGCCATGATCTCGACGCCGACGCTCGGTGCCTGAACCTGAATATCGACCTCCCGCTCGTCGAGCTCGCCTTCGCGCAGTTTTTTGCGAAACCGCTGGCGGGTTTCGCTGCCGTCTTCGCGGTTCGTGCCCGGCAGCAGCGCATCGAGCAATCGCTCCTCGGCGGCATCCTCCGCCCGATGCCGGACTTCGTCGATTGCGCGCTCACGAAGCAGCTTGACGGCCATGTCGACGAGATCGCGAATGATCGAGTCCACTTCCCGACCTACGTAACCGACTTCGGTGAACTTCGTTGCTTCGACTTTGATAAACGGTGCCGCAGCCAGTCTCGCGAGCCGTCGCGCAATCTCGGTCTTGCCGACGCCGGTCGGACCGATCATCAGAATATTCTTGGGCGTAATCTCAGATCGCAGCGGCTCTTCAACCTGAGCGCGCCGCCAGCGATTCCGCAGGGCGATGGCTACTGCGCGCTTCGCCACACTCTGGCCGACAATGTGCTTGTCGAGCTCGTGCACGATTTCACGGGGCGTCATCGACATCGGATCAAAGCTCTTCGATCGTGATCGTCTGATTGGTATAGATACAGATTCGCCCGGCAATCATCAGCGCCTTCTCAGCGATGGCGCGTGCATCGAGCTGAGAATTCTCGAGCATTGCCAGGGCAGCCGCCTGAGCGTAGGCGCCGCCAGAGCCAATGGCGAGCAGATTGTCCTCCGGTTCTATGACATCACCGGTGCCGGAAATCAGCAGCGAGTGTTCGTTATCGGCGACGCACAACAGCGCCTCGAGTCGCCGCAGCATGCGATTGGTCCGCCAGTCCTTGGCCAGCTCGATTGCCGAGCGCGTCAGATTACCGTATTGCTCCAGTTTGGTCTCAAACAATTCGAACAACGTGAAAGCATCGGCAGTGCCGCCGGCGAAACCGGCGATTACCTTGTCATTGTGCAGCTTGCGCACCTTTCGCGCGTTGCCTTTCATGACTTTGTCACCGAGCGTCACCTGACCGTCGCCGCCGACCGCGACTCTGCCGCCGCGCCGCACGCATACAATCGTGGTGCCGTGGAATTGCTGCATGGAAACTCTCGATGGGGCGTCTAATCAGACTGATCGCGCCGTCGGGCGCGCGGATGCGCGCTGTCGTACACGTGGGCAAGGTGTTGAAAATCGAGATGCGTATATACCTGCGTGGTCGAGATACTCGAGTGCCCCAGCAGCTCCTGTACTGCGCGAAGGTCGCCGCTGGATTCGAGCAGGTGACTGGCGAAAGAGTGTCTCAGCATGTGTGGATGCACGTGAACCGGCAAAGCCTGTCGACGCGACCATTCGCCCAGGCGCGCCTGGACGCTGCGCATCGACAATCGAGAGCCCCGGCGACTGACGAACAGGGCCCTCTCGCCCTGTGCGCCGATTTCCGGTCGAGCGAGCAGCCATTCCTGCAGCGCTTCGAGCGCTTTTCTGCCGAACGGCACGATACGAGTCTTTGAGCCCTTGCCCAGGACACGCACGGTTCGCTCCGCGAGATCGATCGAGTCCAGATCGAGCCCGACGAGCTCGGCGAGGCGCAGGCCGGAGGAGTAAAGCAACTCGAACATCGCCCGGTCCCGCACCGTCATGACGTCCTCGCCGGTATTTTCGAGAAGGCGTGATACCTGATCTGCGTCGAGTGCCGCCGGCAGGCGCCTGGAAGGTTTGGGCGCCTGTACGTTGACTGCGACATTGGCTTCGAGGACGCCTTCACGAACGAGTGCGCCGAGAAAGCTGCGAACCGCCGACAGGCGCCGCGCAATACTGCGCGGGCTCAGGCCCTGCCTGAAGTGCTCAGCGGCGAAGCGACGAATGTGCCAGGCGTCGAGCTGCGTCACTGAATCGACGCCTTCCTTCTCCATGAAACCGAGCAGCGATTCGAGGTCCCTGCGATAGGCCGCGACCGTATTGTCCGAGAGGCGCCTTACGGTCGCAAGCTGCCGCAGAAATCCGTCGACACGCTCTTTGTCACTCACTCGCAGCTCGCTCACTCGCGGGACTTTCACCCGCAATCGCGGTCGCGACGAGCTCACCGAGGCGCTCGAGAAAATCAGTCTGGCCACTTGGATTGAAATGATCTTTGCTGCGATTGCCGATCACGAGGAAACCCTGACTGGCCTGGTCTCCGAGCGGCACCATGGCAGCGGAGCCGAGCATGTCACCGTCTTCACCGAACAGATATTGTTTTTGTTTTTCCCGCAACAGGCCGCAACGTGTTTTTGCGGCACTCAGGAACATGCTGAACGGCCGTAATTGCGCATCGTCGCGATTCGCGTAGCGGATAAACCCGGCGTCGCCGGCATCGCTCGGCTGCTCGAACAGCACGATGACGGCGCGATGCGCCCCGAAATCCTCCCGGAGCGAGGTTTCCAGCTGCTCCAGCCTTGCGCTGCGCTGTGATTCATGGAGAAAGGCGAGCCCCAGTTTGTGGATCTTCGCGGCGATCGTGTCGTTTTGCTTTGCGACGGCCACCAGTTCCTTCAGGTTGCGCTGCAGCTTGTCGTTTTGCTGCCTCAACAACGCGATCTGGCGTTCGACCAGCGAGATGGTCGCCCCGGAGGGGGCATGCGGCAGCCGCATCTTGATCAGCAGGCTGGCATGACGCTCGAAGAAATCCGGGTGCCTGGCCAGGTAATCCGCGATATCCGACTCGGCGGGCGTTGCGGCTGCATCGATCTGCTGCTGCTGCGTCATAGGCGTATTCGGGCCTCATATACTCGTTCTGCGGGTCCGGTCTGCCAAAGGTCACTGCCCGGTCCCTGCCAATCAACCACGAGCTCTCCGCCGGGCAGCCGAACCGTTACGTGCGGACCAAGCCGGTCCCACACGCGCCCAACGGCGACGGCGGCTGCCGCTCCCGTTCCACACGCCAGGGTCTCACCAGCACCGCGCTCGAATACACGCAGACAGATCGCGTCTGTGGCGATCCGCTGCATGAAACCGACGTTGACCCCCTGTGGAAACGACGGATGCTGCTCAATTTCTGGCCCAAGTATACTCACCGGGGCCCCCGCGACGGAATCCACCGCAATAACGGCGTGCGGATTCCCCATAGATACGGCCCCGAACTCGACCTCGCCCGTGGTTAGGTTTAGTCGATACCGCAACGCGCGCTGCTCGGTCAGGAAGGGCAGGGCCGCCGGCTCGAACTGCGGCTCGCCGAGATTCGCGCTGACGCAGCCGTCCGCAAGCACTCGCAACGTAATCGTGCCCGCCGGGCTGCCGATGGCGAACACTTCCTCAGCGGCTTCCGCCAGAAATCGCCCCACGCAGCGCAGCCCGTTGCCGCACTGGCGCGCATCAGAACCATCGGAGTTCATGATCCGGAGACTGGCTCGCGTCGTCGCATCCGCCGGCGACCCGAGCAGTAACAGCTGGTCGAAACCGACACCGGTGCGGCGATCGCCCCATGCCCGCACGCGCTCGGCCGCAGGCATCGCGAGATCGTCGGGCCAGCGCACGACCATGAAGTCGTTGCCGAGCCCGTGCATCTTCGTAAAGGATAGTTCCATTGTCTGGCTTTCGCTGTACCGTACGGTTATCGTCGCCGCGCGGTTCGGTGTTCTG
>JASFSB010000091.1:0-7178 GCA_050114615.1 Gammaproteobacteria bacterium | reverse complement strand
CGGCTGCTCGTGGGTCAGCTGCAAACGGCGCCCGGCTTCAATGTCGCGCACCTCTCGGGCGAGCCGACGTACGGGACGCAGTACCCAGCTGAGTACGCCAAGAATGACCGCAATCATCGTAATCGTCACCGCGACGAACCAGCTGATAACGTTGCGCCGGAAGTCGTTTTGCTCGTCCACGTATCGCTCGAGGGCTGCCGCGGTGCCAAACGTGTACGCGGTGAACGATCCGTCTTCCTGCTCCCAGTTAATCCCCATGACGAGCAGCTCCAGTGATGGCAGCCCGGCAGGTGCGAGCGTTTCGTAGTACTGCGCGCCAGGTTCCGGGGCCCGAACGGGCGGGAATTCCCGGCCAACGAGCGATTGTGACTGCCACACGGGCCTGCCGTCGGCGTCCCATACAACGCCGAACAGACCGGAATTGGCCAGCCCGAACTGCGGATTGATGGCCTCCTGCGGCAGCGTGAGACGGCCGTCGCGATCGGTCTCGGCCAGTGCAATGAGGCCCAGCAACTGCGCTTCGAGCAATTCGGCGCGTGAGCGGTCGAGCGTGCTGCGAAACGCGATATCGAGACCGAGTATCGTCAGTACGAATAAAGTCGTCAGTGCAACGCTGGCCCATACGAGCACACGACCGCGCAGAGACCGGGCAACGGGCATACGTGCGTCAGTCGGCGGGCGCCCCGCGCGCCAGCGCGAGCCGGTAACCGCGGCCACGCAATGTCTCTATCGGCTTCGTCTCGCCTTCGGGGTCGAGTTTCTTACGCAGCCGACCGATGAACACCTCGATCACGTTGCTGTCGCGCTCGAAATCCTGATCGTAGAGTGCGTCGGTGATCTGCGCCTTCGATATGACCTCACCTGCATGCATCATCAGATACTCGAGCAGGCGGTATTCGAAACCCGTCAGCTCGATCGGCGTCTCATTGACCGTGACTTCCTGCGTACGCGTGTCCAGCGTTATGGCGCCGCATACGAGCGCGGACTGCGCCCAGCCGCCGGCACGCCGCAGCAACGCATCCACGCGCGCAAGCAGTTCTTCCGAATGAAATGGCTTGACGACATAGTCATCGGCACCGAGCTTCAGCGCATCGACCTTGTCCTGCCAGCGATCACGCGCCGTTAGCACGAGAATCGGATAGGACTTCCCGACACTGCGCACCTTGCGAATGATCTCCACCCCGCTCATTTGCGGCAGGCCGAGATCCACGATTGCGAGATCGACGGGATACTCTTCGGCAAAGTAGCAGCCTTCCCGACCGTCCGTTGCCGAATCGACCTTGTAGCCGGCCTCCTGTAGCTGCTGGGTGACCGCCTGGTTCAGGACTTCATCATCTTCGATCAGCAATACGCGCATGGCACAGCCTCCGACGGAACATCAAAGCTCGCATGAGGCCCTGGAGCCGCGTCAGCGAACCCGACCGGTCTGGGCGTCGACGCGCACCGTTACGACACGCCCGCCCTCATCGAGCAGGATCCGGACCTCATGAATGCGTCGCCCGCCGCCACTGTCGACCGTCACTGCGCGGACGACTCGCCCGGGGCGGCGCGCCGTGGCGATCGTGACGGCTTCCTGCAGAGAGACCATCGGCGTCGCGCGCAGTTCGCCGCGCTGCGCAGGAACGGACACCGACACCAGCATGCTCATGACACCGGCACACAGCGCCAGGACACGGCGTCGTGTCCGCCTCTGCGTCGTGCGGCTTGCGGCGCCGTGCCGATACTCCGTCATGCCTTCCGGCCTCCTTGAGTCCGGCGTAGCCTGGGCCCTGCCGACTCGTGCGTCAAGGGAACTCGTCTTCCCGGCGATCAGGCATAAACTAAGCGTTCAGGCATGAATTTTCCCTGAATCATCTGCCAGGCGCCGCAACGCCTTCCGGCGCTACTCAGCCTCAGCGGCTTTCGCCGACTCCCAGTACTGCTCGAGCTCTTCGAGCGTATGTTCTGTCCAGTCGCGCTGCGCTGCATTCACCTGCGCTTCGACCTCCGCGAAACGCCGTTCGAAACGCCTGCCGGTCGCACGCAGGGCCCGTTCGGGGTCCACGCCGACGTGTCGGCACAGATTGCTGACCGCAAACAGCAGATCACCGATTTCTGCTTCGATTTCCCGCTGCGTCCCGCTGCTGCAGGCCGCATCGACCTCGCGCAGCTCTTCGTCGATCTTTGCCCGTGCACCGTGGCGATCCGGCCAGTCGAACCCGACGCCGGCGGCGCGCCTGCCGAGTTTCACCGCGCGGGTCAAAGCGGGCAGAGCGATCGGAATACCCGACAGAACCCCGGCATTTCCGGCAGCAGCGCGTTCCTGCCGTTTACGGGCTTCCCAGTCAGCATGGTGATCGTCCGGTACGGCGGCGCCTTCGAACACGTGTGGATGGCGGCGCACGAGTTTCTCGGCGATCGCGCCGGCGACATCCGAGAAATCGAACCAGCCTGCTTCCTCGGCGAGGCGCGCGTGAAACACCACCTGAAACAGCAGATCTCCGAGCTCGGCCCTGAGCTCCGGCGCTGCGCCGCGCTCGATGGCATCGGCCACCTCGTACGCCTCCTCGATCGTATGCGGTGCGATGGTTTCGAAGCGCTGTGCCCGATCCCAGGCACAGCCCCGATCCGGATCTCTGAGCTGCGCCATGATATGAAGTAATTTCGAGATAGAATCTGTATTAATCTGTTTCATATAATATTTTTCTGAACTCCACGAGCATCGCGGCCGTGGCGCCCCAGATGCGTTCGCCGGCGTAGTGGAGCTCATAGCCGCGCAGGCGCGAGCCGTAGCGCTCGTGCACGCATTCGCGCAGCGAATCGGTGTCGATGACACACGTGAGCGGAATCTCGAAGACGCCAGCGACCTCTGCCGGATCCGGAGTTGCCACGAAGCCCGATGGAATGAATCCGATCACCGGCGTCACGATGAATCCCGTTCCGGTGATGTGATCCGCAAGCCGGCCGATCAGCTCGACGTCACCGGGATGCAGACCGATCTCCTCGTGCGCCTCGCGCAAAGCGGCGCAATCCGCACTGTCGTCCGCTGCCTCGATGCGTCCGCCGGGAAAAGCGACCTGTCCTGCATGGCGGGCAAGATGCGATGCGCGGCGGGTCAGCAGCACCTGGATACCCGTCGTTCGCTCGATGAGCCCGATCAGCACGGCTGCGCGCCTGTGGGGGCCGGCGAGTCGCTGCCTGAGCTCTTCCGACGGCGGCATTCCGGCTTCGACCTGCATCGAGCGCAGCGGCTGATCGCCGCGGTCCGCATTGCGCAGGCGGGCTTCGATCAGCGCCCGCATTGCTTATTCCCTGATGCCGCCGTACGTCAGCTCCCTGGGATCGAGCAGCCGGCTGAGCTCGTCGGCGCCCAGGTCCGTTTCGGCTTCGGCGACGTCCCGGATCGGTCTGCCTTCCTTGTATGCCTGCTTGGCTACGGCCGCGCCTTTCTCATAGCCGATGACCGGGTTGAGCGCAGTGACGAGAATCGGGTTGCGCTCGAGCGCGTCAGTCAGCCGATCCGCATTGACGGTGAACCCGGCAATGGCCGAATCAGCGAGGCAGCGCGAAGCATTCGCGAGCAGCTCGATACTCTGCAGAAGATTATGAGCGACCACTGGCAGCATCACGTTGAGCTGGAAGTTTCCCGACTGCCCGGCCACGGTGATGGTCGTGTCGTTACCGATGACCTGCGCCGCAACCATGGCTGCCGCTTCCGGGATGACCGGATTCACCTTGCCCGGCATGATGCTGCTGCCGGGCTGCAGGGCAGGCAACGCGATCTCTGCCAGACCGGCGAGCGGCCCGCTGTTCATCCAGCGAAGGTCATTGGCGATTTTCATCAGGCTCACGGCAGTCGTCCTGAGCTGTCCGGATAACTCGACGGCGGTGTCCTGCGAGCTCAGTGCTTCAAAATAGCTGTCCGCCGGTCGAAAAGCGATTCCCGTCCGCTCTGCCAGAGCGGCTGCAAATCGCACGCCGAATTCCGGATGCGCATTGATGCCCGTGCCGACGGCAGTCCCGCCCTGCGCGAGTCCCGACAGTCGTCCCATCACGCCGGCAACGCGCTGATAGTCGGCCCGGATCTGCGTCGCCCAGCCGCCGAGTTCCTGATCGAAGCGAACCGGCATCGCATCCATCAGATGCGTCCGCCCCGTCTTCACGAATTCCGCCAGTTCTGCGGCCTTCGCCTCGATCGTATCGGCCAGATGATTCAGGGCCGGTAGCAGGCGGTCGACGACGAGCCGCGCCGCGCTGACGTGAATCGTCGTCGGGATCACGTCGTTGCTGCTCTGGCCCATGTTGACGTGATCGTTCGGGTGAACGGTGCGCCCGAGTTTCTGCGAGGCGAGTTGCGCGATGACTTCGTTGGCGTTCATGTTCGAGCTCGTGCCCGAACCGGTCTGAAAAACGTCGATCGGAAACTGCTCGCCGTGCCGTCCGTCGACGATGTCTTCGGCGGCGGCTTCAATCGCCTTCGAGACATCCTCTGCGAGCAATCCGAGGTCACGGTTCGTCCGCGCGGCAGCCCATTTCACGAGCCCGAGCGCCTGGACGAATGCGGCCGGCATGCACAGTCCGCTGATCGGAAAGTTATTGACTGCGCGCTGCGTCTGAGCGCCCCAGAGCGCATCAGCCGGCACAGCCAGTTCACCCATGCTATCGCGTTCGATCCGTTCGTCGGCTGCCATCGTTGCTCCTTGACAATTAACCAGGCGTGTATGATGCGCACTCCCCGTGAAGTTGTATAGGCTGAGAATCACGCCGTGGATGCCGCAACGCTGACCGCATTGTCCCCGCTGGACGGCCGCTATGCCGAGAAGACGGCGCCGCTGCGAAGGTACCTTTCGGAGTACGCCCTCATTCGATATCGCGTACTCATCGAGGTCAGATGGGTGCAGCACCTTGCCGACACAAACGCCGTGCCCGAGCTCGAGCCGCTGCAACGGCCCGTCAAAGATGTCCTCAATGCCCTGGTCGACGAATTCTCCGCGCAGGACGCGGCACAGGTTAAGGCCCAGGAAGCGGTCACCAACCACGACGTCAAGGCGGTCGAGTATTTCCTGCGTGAAAAGACCAGAGGTCTCAGCAGCGCGGCCGAGAACCTGTCAGCCTTTCTGCATTTCGCCTGCACTTCCGAGGACATCAACAATCTCTCCTACGCACTGATGCTGCGTGACGCTCGCCAGCGCGAGCTCGTGCCACGCATGCGGTCGTTTGCCGGCGAACTGCGCGCTCGCGCACAGCGTTACGCAGAGTTGCCGATGCTGTCACGCACGCATGGGCAGACGGCATCGCCGACGACACTCGGCAAGGAGCTCGCGAATTTCGTTGCGCGTCTGGAGCGTGCGATAGAACGCTTCGAGGCGGTCGAGATATTCGGGAAATGCAACGGTGCCGTCGGCAACTTCAACGCTCATCTCGCTGCGTATCCGCAGGCCGACTGGCTCGAGATTTCCGAAACGTTCGTCGAGTCACTCGGCCTCAGCCCGCAGCGCTACACGACGCAGATCGAACCCCACGACTGGATCGCCGAATACTGTCATGCGCTGATGCGCTTCGACACGGTGCTGCTCGATTTTTGCCGTGACATCTGGAGCTACGTCAGCCTGGGATATTTTCGATCACGCCCCGTCGAGGGCGAGGTCGGTTCTTCGACCATGCCGCACAAGGTGAATCCGATCGATTTCGAAAACGCCGAAGGCAACATAGGCATCGCTGACGCCATGCTCGGTCATCTGGCGCTGAAGCTGCCGATATCTCGCTGGCAGCGCGATCTCAGCGATTCCACCGCTTTACGGGCACTCGGTGCGGCGATTGGTCACAGCCACCTCGCACTGCACTCCGCCGCGCGCGGACTCGCGAAGCTCGATGCCGATCCGGAGCGCATCGCTGCCGATCTGCACGATGCCTGGGAAGTGCTGGGCGAGGCGATCCAGACTGTCCTGCGCCAGCACGGTGTCGAAGATGCGTACGAACAGCTCAAGGCGCTGACGCGCGGGCGCTCGATTACGCGCTCTGCGCTTCAGGAGTTCCTGGAAACCACCGCTTTGCCGGCTGACGTGAAACTTCGGCTCGCGTCACTGACACCGGAGCAATACGTCGGTATCGCCGCGCAGCTGGCCCGCGACGTCTGAACGGGCCGCGAAACGTGATCCGTGGCACAGCGCCACACGTCAGCGACGTTAGACTGAGCGTATTATGACCGAAGCTGCAATCAAGAGCGGCAGAAGCGGCGAGCGCCGACTGTTGTCAGGAAAAGAAGAAATCAGGGCTGCCGTCATCAATGCGACTTCGAACGCCTCTCGCGCACTCGCGATTCTGACGCCCGATCTCGAACCCGAGATCTACGATCAGCACGATTTTCTCGACGTCCTGAAGCGATTCATACTGGCACGCAGCTTTGCCAGAGTTCGAGTGCTGATCACGCAGCCCTCGAGATCCCTGAAGATGGGCAACGAATTCGTGGCGATGGCCGATCGTCTGAACAGCTATATCGAATTTCGACATCTGAAGCGAGAGATCGGCGAGCGGCATGACGCTTTTTTCATCGCAGATGAAAAAGCCATCGTGTATCGCGCACACCACGAGAACTGGGAAGGAATGTGCGACCCCTGTGAACCTGCCGTGGCGCGCTACTATCTCGACGCCTTCGATGAACTCTGGCACGCGTGTGCGTCGGAGGCCGAGCAACGCCGCAAGATGTTCTAGAATTCAGAGTCGACGAGAACGAGCTGATATGCCAAGAAATATAGATGTAACTGTCGCAGCCGTCATAGAGCGTGACTCCAGGTACCTCGTCGTCGAAGAACTCGTTGGCGGCCGGCACGTATTCAATCAGCCTGCGGGTCACCTTGAAGTCGGCGAAACGCTCGAGGAAGCGGTCATCCGCGAAGTGCGCGAGGAAACCGGCTACGAATTCACGCCGCTGACGTTCCTGGGCGTTTTCTCCTGGCATGGCGAATCGCGCAGCTTCCTGCGGGTGTCTTTCAGCGGCGACGTGGACCTGTCCGAAGAGCAGTTCTCACTCGACGACGGCATCATTGCGACACACTGGCTGACGCGTGCCGAGTTGCTGCAGCGCGAATCGATGTTGCGCAGCCCAATGGTGCTGAGCTGCATCGATCGGTATCGGGAGGGCATCCACTACCCGCTCAGCACGATCTGCGAGCTCGTCCATCACATGGAAAGTGTCGCGA
>JASFSB010000090.1:0-7181 GCA_050114615.1 Gammaproteobacteria bacterium | reverse complement strand
GTGATGACGCTGGTCAGGGGCGTCAACGATCATGAGGTCGGCCGCTTTGTCGACCTTGCGATGGAATACGAGGCCGTCAAGCATGTTGTGATTCAACCGGCGATGTATTCTGGGCGATACGAGCTCGGGCGCCGCACTGACCGGTTGACGCTGGCGGATGCCGCTGCCTTGGTGTGCCAGCAGTTCGGAACGTTCGCGGCAGCGGACTTCGGTCCGATCCCGTGCGCAGATCCGAATTGTCACGGCGTGGCCGTTGCTGTCCGATCGGAGCAAGGACTGATTCCGGTATCGCGATACTTCCCACAGTATCGCAGCTGGAGTGATACCGGAGCGCGAGACCTGGTCGCGGAATTCACGGATACGCTCAATGGCCCGGAAGGACTTTCAGCCGCGATTCGCTGGGTGCTCGCCAATAAGGACAATGACTCGCTGGTAAGTCTGGACGACAGCACGCTGGAACGTCTGCTCGATGCGTTAATCGGGCAGGACGGGGACCTCTGGGGCCGGCTCCTGACGGTCAGCATCAAGCCGTTTATGGATGCCTGGACTTATGACCAGGACCGAATCGACCAATGCTGCGTCCATATCCTGGACGAGCAGGGAAAGCCTGTCTCGTTATGCGAATACAACGCTGTCGTCAGGCCCAGGCAAAGCGCGAGTGTCCAGGAGCATGCGTAGTTCGAAGAGCCAGCACCGCGGCGCCGTTGTTTTACTGGACGTTGTCGTGGCCTGTGCCGTCCTGGTCGCGCAGATGATAGATGTCGCAACAATGGAAGAGAGTAGCGCGGCTGCGCAGGAAGCCCCGGTGACGACAAGTGGCTCGACGATGACTTACGACGATGACAAATTCCGGGAACTGGTCGACCGTTATGCTGAAGCAAGTGGTGAAGGCGTCGACTACGGTGCCTGGCAGGCGTCGCCGGAGGACATGGCGGCGCTCGACAGCTACATCGATCTGATCGGCCGCGTCAGCCCCGAAAACCATTCGGACCTGTTTTCATCGAGAGAGACGGCGCGCCGGTTCTGGATCAATGCATACAACGCGCTCGTCATTGATGCCGTATTGGACTACTGGCCACTCGACAGCGTTAAGGATATCAAGGTCTCGTTAACGTCGAGAATTATTCCCGGCAAGGGACTGTTCTACGACCGCGAGGTCGTGGTGGCCGGGGAGCGCATGAATCTTCTCGATCTCGAGGAGAAGATACTAGAGACGTTTTCCGATCCCCGCCTGCACTTTGCGCTCAACTGTGCCAGTGATTCCTGCCCAGTGATTCGAGCGTCGGACTGGTCCGAGGCCGAGTTGGATCAGGCCGCGCGTGAGTTTGTCAACAATCCGGAAAACGTCGAGGTACTCGGTGAGAGGCTCTATGTGTCTCGCATCTTCAAGTGGTATCGCGATGAGTTTCCGGATGACCTTGCCGGTTATCTCGCGCGGTTCGCGAACGAGCCACTGAAGAGCGACCTGACTGCAGCAAGCGCGGCAGACTATCCAGTTCGCTATCAAGCCTACGACTGGTCTCTCAATGACAGCGCCCATTAGCGCAGAAGCCTGCTGCTCCTCATCGTATGAGAGTGCCTGGCTCAGAGCACTGAGCGAAGACATTTTTCATCCGGGCGGTGCGGGTCTGACCCATCGCACCGTAGCGGCGCTCGGCCTTTCCCGTGGCGAACGACTTCTCGATATCGGTTGCGGTCTCGCGCGAACGACGAAGCAGGCGGCCGCAGAGGGCGGATTCACGCTCATTGGTCTCGACCTGAGTCATCGCAATTTGCTCGAAGCCCGGCAGGGGCGGGTTGAGCAGCCTGCCGCGTTCGTCGTCGGGGACGCGCACCGATTGCCTTTCTGCGACGGCGCTTTCGATGGCGCCATTTGCGAGTGCGTGCTGAGTTTGTTTGCCGATAAGCAGGCAGCTCTTGCAGAGATACACCGCGTCGTCAAACACGGCGGGCGTGTTGGCATCAGCGATGTTTGTACGAACTGGGATTTGCCGGAGGATCTCGTCGATGCCGCAGCCGAGTGGACCTGCCTGACCGGCGCTCTGAGTCGGGATAGATATGTGGATCTTTTTGGCATCACCCAGTTCGATGTCGCGGTCTTAGCGAACGAGACTGATGAAATTCTCGAGCTGATTCGCGATGTGAAGCGTCGACTCGTAGCATTGGCTGCTGCTGGAGTCGCGGCAGGCAAACCGCCGACCGATCTCAAAACCATCCGCTATTGGCTCGATCGAATCAAGACGGAAGTGAATTCCGGTTCCATCGAGTATCTGCGTTTCGAGTGTATTCGCGTCTAAAGTGCAGCCTGGTCCGGCTGTGCGGAGCTGCCGGACTCCAAGCGACTCGAGCATCCGCGGAAGGCAAACATTCGCCGAAAGATGGCAGCAGAATCAAGCCGCATCGATACTTGATAGGGACAACCCCGACAGGGCGGCGTAAGAAAGATCGAGCACGTCGGTGGATTGCATCGCGAAAATGTCCGTGCAGCGGGTTGACTCCGGACGGATGAATAAATGGTAGTCGCAGGTTGATTTACGAGCCATCAGCGGCGCGGCGTATACCAGATTGGCGAAGACCAAGCGCGTTCCTGAAGTGACACGGGCTGATTCGTATCGGACACGTCCACACCGAGCGCGGCCGCGTCGTATGTCGAATGCCGCGGCGTCGGTATTTGAAGCACACGCACGTAATAGAACGACCGCTGCTCGGCATCGAATTCCGGATCGATCCATACAGTGCGAAACTGCGCATCGCCGATCGAGTCGTCGTAGCTGGCGCGTGCAGCGTCCACTGTGGTGCCGATTCCGGCGACGCGGCCATTCGCATCCGGTATTCGATCGCCGGACCAGGCCACGTCGTAGACCTGCTCATGCTGCTCACCGTCAGCGTCGATCCAGCCTTTGACGACCTGCGCGCGATCGAGATTCGCATTGGCCGGATCCTTTGCCGCAAGAATGAGGAGGCTCAGTGCGCGGCGCTCCGGCGGCTCGGCGAGATCACCGCCCATCGGCACACCACCGGCGTAGCCGACGGCCGCGAGGTCCGCAGCGTCCGCGTCCGTCTCCGCAAAATCGAATCCGCCGAATACGCGCAGCATGATCCGCGGGCCGCTCGTGGCATACACCTCGCGGCGGCGGAAGGCCGCGGCAATATCGTCGCGCGTGTTGTCGGCCGCCCAGACGCCGGCGAGGCCGCCGGACGACATCTCCCACGCCGGGAAGGACCTGCCCGGCGGATTCAACCGCTCTTCCGGCAGCGTGTCGTAGACGGCCTTGCCGTAGAAGTCGTCTTCCTCGACCGTCACGAGGCCCGTGTGCGAGTCGCTCGCGCCGATCAGGCCGAACTTGAACGGATTGGTCCCCACCCGCTCTTCGATCGACAGGCCGTTCAACAGCGCCGGACGCGCGTAGTCGGCTTTCGATGGTACGGCGATGCCGCCGCCCAGAAGCTTCGTATAGAGTTCGAAGGCCGCGAACTCGTCGGTCGGCGAGAACGCCGGATGCGCTTCCGAAGTGCCCTTCACTTGTGTAACCTCCATGACCGGTTCCCAGCGGATTCTCTGCCGCGCGTAGGCTGCGTCTATCGGCCGCCCGTCGGAGTCTGTCTCGGCAAACATCAGTCCCTTTGAGAGATTCGAGTTGTGTGGAATGGCGACGAATTCCGCACCGGTCGCGGCGCTCGTCTCTTCGAGCCATCTCCAGAGATCCTCGGGCCGGATGCTTTCGGCGTTGCTGTACGGAATGAATTGCTTGACGACCTCCGCCGGGGACGGCGTGAACACGACGCGATGCAGATTGGCCATCGAATACGAGGACCATTCCCAGCCCGCAAGCGTCGTGAACCGTCCGGGCTCGTTGTGCCGCTCGGCGGCATCGACCTGTGCAGACCAGGCTGCGCGGCGATATTCGGGACTTACGATTGCGCTTTCGTATTCGGAGCTCAGCGCACCGGGCGGGATGAAAAACGTCGAGCTCGGATTGTCGCTGATAAAGGCCTGGGCCTCGCGATAACCGGGCACTTGCTGGAGCATGTCGAGGCCGTCGCGCGTACTGACCTGCCAGCGCAGTCGTTCCGCGTGGTCCGCGACGACGAGGAAATCGAGCGGCCGGCCAATCTGCACTCGCGTTTGCAGCCTGGGATGAAGCACCGGCACACCCTTTGCGAAACGGTACGCGGTGTCCGGGTCCGCAAAGTAATTGCCGAGCGAATACGAGTCGGCTGACGACGATGTATGCAGGTGCGTGTCACCCCAGAGCAGCATCGTCTCCTGCCCGCAGGCTCCGCGGGCGACGA
The DNA here is from genome assembly GCA_050114615.1 of Gammaproteobacteria bacterium. Classification (GTDB taxonomy): domain Bacteria; phylum Pseudomonadota; class Gammaproteobacteria; order Steroidobacterales; family Rariloculaceae; genus JAHEEO01. The sequence goes on along the minus strand of JASFSB010000090.1, from coordinate 2,888 downwards.
GCAGGGTCAGGCAGACGGTGGCAGCTCTCATCGTTGACTCCTCATGCAGACCGGTGCAGCTCTCATTGTCGACTCCTCACGCAGGCGCGGCGCCTCTCATTGTCGATTCCTCGTCAGAAACGCCGGAAGCTCACGGGTCATAGAAGACCGGTGACGTCCACGCGCGCTCCTGTAGTGTCAGCGGCACGTTGTCGGGCAGCGGCTCGCCGCTCCGCACCGCAAGATACGTCGACCAGCGCGGTGTCGGAATCTCCAGCACACGCGCGTAGTAGACGGCCGGCGAGCTCGGATCGAACTCATCGTCGGTCCACACGGTGCTCAATTGCGCAGCGCCGATCGTGTTCGTATAGCTCGCCGTCGAGAGTTCTACGGTATCACCGACTGGCGGCAGCTGGCCCGTTGCCGGATCCCGTACACGGTCTCCGGACCAGACGACGTCGAATATCGCTTCGTGAGCCTCGCCGGCCTCGCGCCAGATCTTCACGATCTGAATCCGGTCGAGGTTCGCGCCATCCGGATCGCGCGTGGCATGGACAGCGATCTGCAGCGGCCCGTCCGTATTCGCAAGCCGCGGCAGGTCCGCGCCCATGGGCGACGCCTCCGAATAGGCCGCCGCTACCCAGTCGGGCCGTTCGACGAAGTCGTCCTCGAAGGCGGTACCGGCGAAGAACCGGACACGAATGCGAGTACCCGACGTAGCGAATGCCTCTCGGCGCTTCAATGCATCGAAGATCGCCTCGCGCGTGTTGCTCTCGGCCCAGACACCCGTAATCGCACCGGCGCTGAACGTCGTGGCCGTGGCCCGCGACAGCGGGTTCACGCGGGTCAGCACCTCGGCCGGGTGCTGCACGTCGTCTGAGCGGCCGAGCGCCCCGGTAAAGTTGTCTTCCTCGGTCGAGGATGTACCCGAGTGGAAATCCGAGCTGCCGATTAATCCGAACCGGAACGGATTGACCCCGATCGCAGCTTCTATCTCGAGGCCGCGAGCTAATGCATGGCGGACGTAACCGCCGGCCGGATCGGCATCGACCTCCGCGGGCAGTACGACGAGCTCGAAGTCAGCGAATTCGTCGGGTGCGCCGAACTCGGGCCGCGCCTCGCTCGTGCCTTTGTTCTGCGCGATCTCCACGAGCCGCTCGTTGGTCAGGCGCCGCATCGCATACTCGCGGGTAATCGGGTCGCCGGCAGAATCGGTCGTCGCGAACATCAGGCCCTGGCTCAGATTCGAGTTGTGCGGAATCAGCACCGAGTCGATGCCGCGCTCGCGAAGCCCCTCGACGTAGGACCAAAGGTCCTCCGGGCGCTGTGAGTCGAGCGAGCTGAACGGGCGGTCCGGGTAGTCCGGGCCGCGGAAGATCACATTGCGGTGCAGATGCGCGCCGCCCGGCATCGGAGACCACTCGTAGGCGACGAGCGTCGTAAACCGGCCGGGGTCGTTGAAGCGCTCGGCCGCATCGATCTCGCGTTGCCAGTTGCTCGTCAGGAGCCGCTCCGTCAGCAGCTCCTCGATTGGTGGCTCCGAGCCGCGAAATGCGCTCGGTGAGAAGAGCCCCATGTAGCCGAGCGTATCGCCATCGACGTTCGCTATCGCGTCCGGCCAGCGCGTACCGGCGAGCGGACCGTTCGGATCGGTCGCGTCGAACGGCACGCCGAGATACTCGGAATGGTCGGTCACGGCCAGGAAGTCGAGCGGCCGGCCGCGGCGCACCGGGCGACCCATGTATTCGACCGTTTCGCCGCGCGCGTAGCGATAGGCATCTTCGGGCGTAGTCCCCGTCCCCGACGCAATGGCGTCGAACGAGTAGGCCGTATGCAGATGCATGTCGCCAAAGAAGGCTTCCCGATCCGGGTTCTGCGGTACGCTCGCCGCATCGTTGCCGGCATTCTGGGCCTGCACGGCGCCTGCAAATCCGAACGCAACGAGTATGCAGTAATGTCTCAACTGTATATCCCCCCCGTGCCGGATCCGGGAACTGTCCGATGTTCAGGCGATAAACGCCGCAAAGGTCCTTTCGATCGTCCAGAAAGTCGCCGGTACGCCGACCAGGTAGCCACTTGTCGATGGCGAATTCCTACTTTATCGCACAGATCCTGGGTTCTTGCAGTCTTGCCTGATCGAAAATGATCGCTTCGCTTTCCGGATGCGCGGTCTCGCCGTGCTGATATTTCACCTCATTGCCGCCATGACCGACGGCGGATTCTGCATTTCAATGTCACGGGACATCCGACGGCCATCTGGACTGCACGCCAAATGCTCCAGTCCCGCGGAATCGACGATCAGCCTCGATATCTGATCCGAGATCGTGACGCCACATTCGGGGATGCATTTCAGCGGCAGGTGAGGGCACTTCAGATCGAAGATGTTCCGACTGCGCCGAAGTCGCCCTGGCAGAATCCATACGCTGAGCGTGTGATCGGATCGATACGGCGTGAGTGCCAGGATCATGTCATCGTGCTGGGGGAACAGCATCTGCGACGAATTCTTTCGAAGTACGCAGACTACTACAACGGAGCAAGTGGGTGGCCTTCACCTCGATGCCCACGTGCGGCGAGAACCCTGAGCTTTCGGCCACTTCCCGGCGCGGTCCGTTAGCGAGCGCCGGTTCCTGCTAGCGGAGGCGCTCGATGAATTCGAACGAGTTTCCCGAGTTGTCGTTGACGAAGAAGAATGTCTGCCCGTTGTCGTCCACTCGCGGCCGAAACACGATATTGACGCCCTTGGCTTCGAGTTCCTCCATGACGGCCATCGCGTCATCGACTTCGAAAGCGAAGTGGGCGAGCCCGTGCACGCGCAGATCCGCCGACGGATTACGGCGATATTCAGGCAACGGCGCCGCATCTTCCATCCCGAACAACTCGATCGTGAAACCGTTGCGCCGGATTCGTGC
>JASFSB010000089.1:0-7274 GCA_050114615.1 Gammaproteobacteria bacterium | reverse complement strand
CGAGCCGCCGGCGACCACTGCGACGCGCTCGTACGTGCCGGCTGCGACCAGTGCCCCGGCAGTAATCAGGGCTGAGGCGGGTGCGGCGCAAAAGTTCTTTACGTCCATGCCGGAAGCGCTCGTGCAGCCGCACATTTCGCCAACCGCCTTCGCGACGCCACCGCCGCCGCGCTGGTAACGATCGCCAGCGGCTTCCTCGCCGCAACCGATGATGTAGTCGATCTGCTCCGCGCCGAGTCCCTGCTGATCGAGCAGACAGGTCAGCGCCATAGCGGCCGTGGCCTTCGCGCACAGGCCTTCCAGCAGTGTCCGTGCGCCGAGATTCTCATCGTCGCGCCCTTCGGCCCGGTCGTCGCGGCGAACGAGTCCCGCAATTTGCCCGTCGAGCATCAGCGGCAGCGCCGTGCCGGCGGTTGCCTCGGCCTCGATTCGCGCCGTGACAGTCGGCTCGAGCCCGCCACCTGCACCGAGGTTCCCGAGCACGGCGTAGGCTGCAACTGCTTTGTCGATGCGTTCGGCAGCCCGGTCCGCGATCTCGATCAGCGCCGGTTCGAGTACGTCGGCGCGCTTGAGCAATGCATAGAATGCCGGCTGGTCGACGATCACTCCGAACGGCGCCGTGCGCGTGGTATCAGCGCCGGCTTCAGCCGCATACCAGGGGCGCGCGAGACGGGCGAGCTCGTCCGGGGACAGCGCGCCGAGAAAAGTCTGGTTCGGTGCATAGCTCGAGGCGGCAGCAAAGGAGCGCAGCGCCTGGTTGAGCCGTGTCTCGATGGTGCGGCGTTTCGAGATCTCGCGCCACGGCTTAGAGCCGTAGCGAACGAGATCGGGTGTGTGCGCAAGACAGTAGGCCGCGCCACTGACGACAGGCTGCACGAGTGCGGTCATAACTCAGCGCGGAGTCTGTCGAACGCATCGAGACTTCGCTCTATCTGCGTGTCCGTGTGGGCAGCCGACATCTGCACGCGCAGGCGTGCGTGGCCTTCGGGAACGACGGGAAATCCGAAACCGACCACGAACAGCCCCATCTCGAGCAGGCGGTCGGACAGGCGGATCGCTGTGGCCGTATCACCGATCATGACCGGAATGATGCCGCTGGGCGAGTCCATGACCTCGTAGCCCAGGGCGCGCAGCCCTTCGCGCATCGTCACTGTATTGTCGTGCAGTCGTGCCACGCGTTCGGGTTCGCGCTCGAGAATCTCGAGCGCCTTCAGTGCGCTCATCGTCGTCGCCGGCGCCAGGGCATTGGAAAACAGATGCGGGCGGCTGCGTTGTACGAGATAGTCGATGAGGTCGCGGGACCCGGCGACGAAGCCCCCGTTTCCCCCGCCCAGTGCCTTGCCGAAAGTGCTCGTGACGATGTCGACGCCGGCCGACGATCCACAGGTCAGTCCCAGATGTTCGTGAGTGCCGCGGCCGGTCGGTCCGAGCACCCCGGTACCATGCGAGTCGTCGACGACCAGGATCGCACCATGCTGAGTGCAAAGCGCCCGCATCTCCCGGAGCTTCGCAATGTCACCTTCCATGCTGAAGACACCGTCGGTGATGACGATTCTGAGCTCGGAGTCGGCAAGCGCCACCAGTTCGCTTTCGAGCGCCGACATATCGCGGTGTGCGAAAACCCTGCGCGTCGCGCGCGACAACCTGCCGGCATCGATGATGCTCGCGTGATTGAGCTCATCGGAAACGATGACATCACCGGCAGCAGCAATGGCAGGCAGAAGGCCTTCATTGGCGTTCCAGCAACTCGTATAGCTCAGCGCCGCTTCGGTGCCGAGAAATCGGGCAACTCGTTCTTCGAGCATGCGATGGCATTCGAAGCTCCCGCAGATGAAGCGCACGCTGGCCGTGCCGGTCCCGTAACGATGCAGGCCATCGATGCCGGCCTCGACCACTTCCGGATGGTCCGCGAGGCCGAGGTAGTTGTTGGAACAGAACACGAGCACTTCGCCGATGCCTTCGATCCGCGTTGTCGCGGCCATCGGTGTCGTGATGTTTCTCAGTATCTTGAGGGTTCCGCTCTCGCGTAACTCCGTCAGCGCAGCAGCGAGTCTTTGATCGAGCTTCGACATCGGCGTTTCCGTGCAGTGTCAGGTGATGTTGAGGCGTGCTCGTAGTTTCTCGAGCATATCGGCGGTCGTCTCTGCGAGATCGTACTGCGGCTGCCAGCCCCAGTCGCTGCGGGCCGGGGAATCGTCGAGGCTGCGCGGCCAGGAGTCGGCGATCGCCTGGCGCTCGTCCGGTACGAATTCGCAGACGAACTCGGGGATGTGGTGCCTGATTGCGGCTGCGAGCTCGCCGGCCGTGAACGACATGGATGCGATGTTGTAGCCGTTTCGGCAGGTCAGGTCTGACGCGGCGGCGTCCATCAGCGTAATCGCGGCTCGGATGCAGTCGGGCATGTAAAGCATCGGCAGGACGCAGTCTTCACGCACAAAGGCCGTGTAATGCCCTTCCTGCAGCGCCGCGTAGAACATCTCAACCGCGTAGTCAGTCGTGCCACCGCCAGGTGCGCTGCCGCTCGAAATCACGCCAGGATAGCGGACGCCGCGCACGTCGAGACCATAGCGGTCGACGTAGTAGTCGCAAAGCAACTCTCCGGCTACTTTGCTGACGCCGTAAATCGTCTTCGGCCGCATGACGGTATGCTGAGGTGTCAGGTCGCGGGGCGTCTCGGGGCCGAAGGCGGCGATCGAGCTCGGCCAGAAGACGCGACAGCCTTCCTTTTTTCTGGCAGCTTCGAGCACGTTGAGCAAACCATCCATGTTCACGTGCCATGTCTTTTGCGGCTCGTGTTCGCCGTGAGCCGACAAAATCGCGGCGAGATGATAGATCGTGTCGATGTCGTGGCGCGTTACTGCGTCCGTAACAGCGGCTGCATGCGTTACGTCGAGCAGCGCAGTCGGCCCGACACTGGCGCCATGCGTCCAGGATTCGTTCGGCGGATGATGGCCGGTTGCGAGGACGTTCGCCGGACCGTGCCGGGCGCGCAATGCCGCCGTCAACTCGGTGCCGATCTGCCCGAATGCGCCTGTGACGAGGACCATGGTCGTTGCGTGCGAGTCGGATGTTGATTGCAGGATAGTGGATCCCGTCCCGGTGAACCAGAATCCTGCAGGCACACACCCACGCGGTAAGGGAATTACCGGCTCGACAACGGCACGAACTCGCTGCCCGCAGCGATCATCGGATCGAGACCCGCCAGGCGCGAGCCGTCGTGACTGCTCAGAAAGCGCCGGGTCGCTGCTGCGATTTCCTCGGCCGCCTGCAAAAGTGGCTCCGTATTGGCAGGTTTGAGCTGAATGCGGCCGATTGCGCTCAGCATCTCCTCTACCTCGCGCGCAGGCGCGCTGGCGGCGATGACTTCAGCATGACGAACCGCTTCGTCGATGCGCATCCTGTGGAGATTGAAGTAATTGTCGTACCGAGTGGATCTGGCGAGCGCGCGAAGGCTGTATTCGAGCGCAAGTGCCCGTCCTGTCACGTACATCAGACGCATTTTCTCCGGTGTGCCTTGTTCGTTTTCCGTGCCATCACCGGTTAAATACGATTCCAGGAAGTTGTGGCGCAGGCGTCCCTGGCTCCAGTTGACGAGCTCGAAATTAAAGGTGCCTGCGCTGTGAGGGGTTTGATTGACGAGATCCGCAACGGCGACGATGTGGCATTGGTAGCAAGGCGTGGCCATTGCGTACAAATCGTGCGGCTGTCGCATGCCATTGGCGGCGGCCGCGGCGTTACGTTGCGCGGCATGAGCCGGTGTTTCCAGAGCACGGGCGCGCTGAAAATCCCGCTCCGTCACGCCGTAGTCATTGTGCGTGTCGATCCAGGATCGGGCAGCGCCATGGCAGGATTGACACGAGACGCCGTGCGCGGCACGCAGCTCCTGCGTCTCGTCACTTGCGACGACGGCGGTGTAATGACAGTCGAGGCACAGGCTGTTGCGCCTGATCAATGGCAGGTCCATCGCCTCGGCGATCGCGATCGCTCTGGGGTCCCTGTGCAGAGCATTGTAGCCGCGCGCATGATCGGTGCGTTCCCATACGGCGAACTCCGCGCGGTGGCATTCGCCACAGCTTTCCGCTATCGGTTGCACGACGTCGAGCGCGTCAGCAAAAGCAGTGTCTTCGGGATCGCGCTGCTGGGCGAGCCCGGAGGTGGCACCAAACCAGGCAAGCACAACGAGACTCCGCAGCAGCGCTGCGCAGGCTCCCCGCATCAGGCCCGTTCCGGAGACCGATCCCCCGACGTCGTTCCTAGAATTTCGTGATGAGTTCAACTCGTCCACCTACCCGACTGCGTGACGTATCCTCAGGGACACTCGAAGCGTCTCGAATGCTGTCGTTTGCGACGTAGCCATCGACGACCAGAACACCGCGGCGCCCGAGAGCGACCTGATAGCGCACGCCGAGCGCGATCGTATCCGGCGCACAGATCGTCGTCTCGAGGCAATCCTGCGTCGAATAACGCACGCCGGTCTCGAGCAGCAGTTGCCTCCTCGTGCCGGCGAAAAACCACTGGTGGCCAAATGTGAGTCCGGCGGCCTCGCTCGCCTCGCCCGAAATCGCACCGGGGTCGCCGACGGCAGAACCCGCGAATAAAATTCCCATACGAGCCAGCGGTCCCGGCACGTTCGGGTCGAGCGCGGCGGCGCGGTAATTGTCGACGGCCAGGAAGGCGGTCGCGTACGCGAAATTATGATTACCCTTCGGCGTCCAGGAAAATTCTGCGAAAGCGAGCGCGCCTTGTGCCACCGGGTCGCCGATTAACGGGTCAGCCGGTGCAGGCGGGTCGTCTCCGACCGGAGTCGATGCCAATAGCCGAAAGGACGTGTTCAATGAGCCGAATCGCTGAACGAGTCCGGCCCCGAAATAGACGCCGTCGCCGGCTTCAACCTCCACGGGTTCGCCGGATAGACCGACACCGCGAAAGGTCCCGCCGGTAACATAGATCGCGTCGAGGCTCACGGTCGTCGCACGCCAGTCGATTTCGTTAAAGAACCCGAACAATCGTGCCGAGTCTGCCTCTGCATTGCGCGTAAGGTCGGCTGTGGTTCCCGTATTGCGATTGATTTCGTTCCAGCCGACCAGCGCCGTGATGCGGTAGCTGACCGCGCGGCCCGCCCTGAGGTTATTGCGAGTGATTCCCAGCGCATCGATGGAATCATTGATCAGCAGACCATCCTGAAAGTTGATCGGTTGCCGTCCGATGGCGAAACCGAAGTCCATCGATCGCGTGTCGTTGTCGTCGAGATTCGGAAACAGCTCGCCGAAGTCACCTTCGAAAAACAAATGGCTGATCGAGTCGGAATCGAGATTGAAATGATTGTTGCTGACACTCGTTTTGTCGTTATCGGACTCGATCGAAGTGTAGCCACTGAAGGAGCGCCCACCCTGGGGGTTCGACTGGTCGAGAGGTCGGAGACCGAAGACGAGGCGTTCGGTCTGAGTGAAATAGACATTGCCGAACAGGTCGAGTCGGTTGGCCCAGCGCGACGTGCGCGCGGCTTCGTCATCCAGTGTGCTCACTGAAGTTCGAAACGTTCCAAATAACAGAAAAGAAGGTTGCAGAATCGCGCCACCGGGGATTCGAAATCCGTCGCGAATCGGTCCCGTCCCGAGAAACGGCGATCCAAGCTCCAGCAATGGTCTGGGTCGTGCCGGGAAACCTTCCACTGCGAGCGGAATGCTGACGTCGGACAAGCGGCTCGACCCATGCGCCCCGTCTTGTGCATTTGCCGCCGCCGACAGCGCAAACACCACCAGCGACAGCGATGCGATCAGACTACGCGATGTGAGGGGTCGTGAATGTTGACGCTGCATAAGAGCCGCCCGGCGAGCGATACCTGAGGCTTACTCTTCGCGGTTCGCGCGGAGTTGCGATTCGACGTCCCAGATGACCAGGTGTCCGGCGACGACCCCGTCTGCAACGTCGCGGGCGCTCATGGAATAGTCGAAACCCACGTCCTCGATCTCATGAATGAGGTTCACAGGGACCATCGCCGCCTTGAGCTGGACGCTCGCGGTATAGGGACCGACCGAGTCCCGCAGCGCCGCACGACTCACCGCGTATTCGGCCCAGACCGATCGGTGCGGCGGAATCGTTTGTCGGTGTTTGCGGGCACCCTGCGGTCTGCCTGTGAGGATCGTCGAGTTGGTCGAAGGACGAACGAAGGGAAGCGGGTCGGGCGAATAGTTCACCGCAAGCACCTGCTCGCGTTCGCCGCCGCGTACCATACGAGTAAGAAAGCGGGACTGCAGACTGAATAGCTGTCGGTCGAGAGGCAATTCGCCGTTGTGCACGTACAGCGAATGTGTGTCGCGAACGTCGCCATTGGGATCGAGGTCTCCGGACTCAAAAACCAGTTTCCCGGCAGCATCGACAATTCTCACGTGGAGCCAGACGAGTCGCTCGGCATCGAATCCGGTTGGGACGTTGTGCCCGTCAGTGCCATTGGAGACTGGCACTCGGATCTCGATGCCGCGATCGCTGACTTTTTCGACGACGATTTCGCCGAGCTTGTACCCGGCGCGCAGCAGCGCCAGCCGCTGCTGCGCAATCTCCGCGAGCAGCTCGCGGTTGTCATCAATGATATCGCGCGCGTCGTAGCGATCGTCTGCGGTGCGCCAGCGGTCCGGAAAGACGTAATCATCGGGGACATTGCGTTCGAATTCGTCGGTACCCCAACCGAGTTCGACTTCGAAGTCCAGCCACTCGCTGATAGACGCCATGCGCTGCGCCTGGACATTGTGCGGAAAGATGCCCGGATGAACGACGGAGTAGTCAGGCCCGGCAAACATATGATTCGTTCGCTTACGTGAGCGCGTCGGCGATCTGCCGACAAGCGCTGCCGGCGCTTCGTCGTAACCGGATGCCACGCCGGGTTGCGTACCCATGTGACAGTCCTGGCACGTCGTACCATTTTCGGCAGCAGGAGAGTTCTTGAATTCGCTGAAGGCCTCTTCGAGGCGAAAACCGTTGAGCAAATTCACATCGTGGCACGTTCCGCATTGTGCAGGCGTCGTGAGCTGAAAGAACTGCTCCACGTCGCCATGAACGTCGCGACCTGGCCGCCCTCGTTCGGTATTGAGAAAATACTCGCCGCTGCCGAGTGCTCGCTGCAGCTCCTCGTTACCCTGCGGACCGAATACCGGGTCGAAGATGTCGCCTTCCACGATCGATAAGCGGCCGCTGATCTTGCCGTAGGCCTGATTTACGCGATGGCACACTATGCAGGTGATGCCCTCTCGGGATGTTGGATGGCGATCGATATTGGA